>CAMZLK010000117.1 GCA_947311475.1 uncultured Desulfocapsa sp. | reverse complement strand
GTAACACCATACCCGGCCCTACAAAAAAAGGATATGGATTAAGGAGCCGTCTGGAAATACGCTGGACAATGTCGTACTCAGATTTAGGTCAGGTTTGTTCGATCTGATTGAACAAAACCGCAAGCGTAGTTGCGCTACGCTGAGGATTTTGTGATTGAAGATCGAACAAAGATGACCTGAAGATGAGATACGAGATGTTCAGGTTAGTTCCAGACGGCTCCTTATATAATGGACTCGTAAAAAGGTTAAAATCTCGATGGCTAAGTAAAAAGCTTCATGTGCGAGGCGCACATTTTTTGTTTAATTTTGGCGTACTAAGGTACGTTGAGATTAAACAAAAAATGTAGCAACGAAGCAGATGAAGAGTTTTTACGACGCCATCATATGATTCACTGCAAAATTCAGACTTATAAAAAACCTCAATTCTAACACACTCTCATTTGAAAAAAACCATCTTTCATAAGATTCGAATGGCAAAACGAGCTTTTTCGGCTAAATCTGGTATACTAATGTCTTTTGCGCAAAATTGATGGTGCATTAATAGTTCTTTTTCTTAACAGCCATCTACAATTATTTCACTTTCAAAATTATCATTTTTTTTATATCCTGCACTGCTACAATGTATGCATCCAACGCCAACATAAGCCTTCTCCCAACCCTTACGCAGTTAAACAGGGCTGAAGAAGAGCGATTTTCCTTTGCGGCCTCGCGCTCAGCGGATGCAATTCGCCGTAAAAAAGAGGATCGTATCGGCTATCGTCAGGCCTTCAGTCTTGATGCTGATCGAATTATACACTCACGCGCTTATACCCGCTACATTGATAAAACACAGGTTTTCTGTCTGGTTTCAAACGACCACATAACCCATCGGGTTTTACATGTACAGCTGGTATCAAGAATTGCCAGAACCGTTGGCAGATTTTTAGGGCTCAATGAAGACCTTATCGAAGCCATCGCTCTCGGTCATGATATCGGCCATGCGCCATTTGGCCACGATGGAGAAACCTTTTTGGCTGAACTTTGTGTAAAACATGGTCTTCCTCCTTTTCAACACAATATACAGTCTGTTCGTTTCCTTGATCATTTAGAACGAAAAGGCCGTGGCTGGAACCTGAGCCTGCAAACCCTTGATGGTATCCTCTGCCATGATGGGGAAATCCATGCAAACAAAATCTCACCAGGCCCTGTCAAGGATTTTCCGGGACTTGACAAAGAACTCGATCAGAAAAAGAATAATCCGAAATACAAACTTGCGCCAATGACACTTGAAGGCTGCGTAGTTCGTATGGCAGATACAGTTGCCTACATTGGAAGGGATATTGAAGACGCGATTCTGTTAAACCTTATACAACGGGAAGATATCCCTAAAACATGTCGTGAACAGCTTGGAAGTACCAACGGAGAAGTTGTATACACTCTCGTTACTGATCTCATAAACAACAGCTTCATCCCACGTAGCAAGCATGACCCCACCGGATATATCGGGTTTTCCCGTGAGATTGCAGACCAGCTCCAAATACTCAAAAAGTTCAATTACAAGAACATATATCTTCACCCAAAAACGAAAACAAACCTGCCACTCATCCGAAATTGTTACAAAAACCTTTTTGATCACTACCTTAAGCAACTCGAAAATGGACGGGCCATCAAATCCATAGACCTGATGACAGATATGGACCATTCTTATCTTGCATCACATACACCCGCCGCAATGATTTGTGACTATATCGCCGGAATGACAGATAATTTCTTCCTTAAACAAGCCAGAAACATTGGCTGCAAGATACCAGAAAAACAATGAAAGCAAAATTAAGCAAATTTATGCCGGGCGAAAACACCCGTATCATGATCATCGCCACAGTTATCGGGCTCCTGGCCGGTGTCTGTAATATAATTTTCCGCACTATTGTACACTGGGTGGACACCATATTCCTTCACGGTGGCAAAGACTTTCTCAACATAGAGCAAGGTGGATGGCATGTGCTGCTCCTTCCGCTCATTCCCATGGCCGGCATGGTTCTACTCATTCCACTCTCTCTTCTTTACCCCGGCGAAATCAATGGCTACAGTTTTACCAAGTTCCTTCGAAAAGTTAACCTTGAAGGCGGATATATTAAAGCACGCACCATTGTACTAAAAATCCTTTCAACTGCCCTTACCATCGGTACTGGAAATTCTGCAGGAGTTGAGGGCCCCATCGCTGCCATTGGAGGTACAGCTGGTTCTCAGGTTGGAAAATTTTTCAGAGTTTCCGGAAACAGGATGAAAGTATATATAGCAGCAGGTGCAGCAGGCGGTATCGCTGGGATGTTCAATGCGCCCCTTGCAGGAATCTTCTTTGCCTCAGAAATTGTACTCCTTGGCACTTTCGAAATATCATCTTTTGCTGCACTTGTTATTGCATCTGCCCTTTCCACTGTTGTAACAAGAGCCTATTATGGTGCAACACCTGCCTTTCCAATTCCACATTACGAAATGGTAAACCCTTTTGTTGAAATGCCACTATACAGTCTGATGGCTATTATAGTTGGACTAATAGCTGTCTTTTACATCAAGATTTTTTACTGGGTTCGTGATTTTTATGAAAAAGTCCCCATTCACCCTCAGATAAAGCCCATAACCGGAGCCCTTTTGATTGGTTGTATAGCGATATTTTACCCGCAGATTATGGGTGATGGTTATGAATTTCTGGAAACCGTCTTACATGGTGATGGTGCTGTCCTTCTTCTTTTTGCCCTTATTTTTCTTAAAATTATTGCCACATCCATCACCTTAGGCTCTGGAGGTGCTGGCGGTGTGTTTGCCCCTGCACTCTTTATTGGAGCTATGATTGGAGGTTCTTTTGGAAATATTGCCCATACATATCTCCCCTCTCTCACCGCTGACCCTGGGGCCTTTGCCACTGTTGGCATTGGAGCATTTCTCGCCGCATCCACCCATGCCCCCATGACCGCAATCTTCCTTCTCTTTGAAATGACAGGGGATTATTTGATCATCATCCCCATCATGCTGACATCCATCATAGGAACTCTGGTTGCCACAAGGTTCAGCAAAGATTCAATTGATACCGTTGATTTCACAAGAGAAGGCATTGATATTCACGAAGGCCGTGAAGCTGCTATTATGAAATCTATTAAAGTGGGTACAGCCATTACTGAAGATGTCGATTTTATTTCAGAGCGGGCAAACATAAATCACCTCCTTGAAATCTTCAGAATGGCCAAAAACAGCTTCTACTTCCCAGTTGTCGATGATTCCGGAAGAATGACAGGGATTATCTCCATGCAGGATGTGAAAAATATTTTACACAGAGCCGAAGAGGAACGTGTCTGTTACCTTGTTGGAGGAATATGCAGCAGAGATGTCATCATGCTGACCCCTGACAACTCGTTATATACTGCCATGGAGCTCTTTGATGTAAAAGGAATTGAAGAAATTCCCGTTGTTGAAGATCTTGAAAACAAATGGGTGGTAGGAATGCTGAAACGTCGTGATGTTATTGCCGCCTATAACCATGAAGTTTTGAAGAAAGGAATCGCCGAAAAAGCGGAAACTATTCGGATTACTTGTAAGGGGTAGATGCGCAATCCGCTCAATATCAATTGACAAGTCAAAACGAGTAGATTATTTTTCTGGTTTGATGGGCTTGTAAAAAGTTTGAAGTCCGATGGCTAAATTACAAGTTGCCACAAGTACTGCAGGTTTACAAGAATGCACCCATAGCTCAGCTGGATAGAGCACCAGGCTTCGAACCTGGGTGTCGCCCGTTCGAATCGGGCTGGGTGTACCACGCATGAAAAGGATTCAGATTTATATAACCTGAATCCTTTTTTATTTCTCAGCCAATAAAGTCCCCGCAACAGATGCGGTATCACGTAAAACAGTCATATCCGAAAAAACTTCACACTCCAAAAGAGTATTCAAAGATATTAGCGCGGGCTGTAAATATTGCTCAAAAAACTGTTTCTTTCGTTGCCTGGTGAGAAAAGCAAAGGCTCCCACAATCTGAAGATTCCGCTGCAGAGCCAGAAGAAGATACTCTTCAACAAATTTCATACGATCAACAGGAATCAATATTTCCAACTGATCAAGATACTTTTCGACCAATTCTTCCTGAAAATCCTGTGGAAGTGCGACATAGGGATCAATCAGCAAAGATGCCAGGTCATACCCAAGAGGCCCCAAACGCCCCCCCTGGAAATCGATAAAACAGGGTGTATCGTGATAAAGCATAATATTTCTTGATTGAAAATCTCTATGCAGAAAAAAATCATTGGATATAAGAGCAGCCTGCCTGGCTAAGGAATCAAACTCTTCCTGCAAACCAGAAGGCTCTTTCCTGCCCAGATAGTCCTGCCAGAATGCACGAAGAAAATAGCCGGATTCCCGTTCAAGCATGGTGCGTATATCGTACAATGGTGAATCCCAGCACCATTTGTTGTCAAAATCTTCTGCCCCTTTCACCTGCATGGTTGCCAGGGCCTTAACTACATGCAGATAATAGGGGCGGATAACATCAATGTGATTTTCAGTTCCCCGTTGTTTCAGGACAAAATCATGGAGTTTTCTATCGCCGAAATCCTCAAACAAAAGTATCCCGGAGTCTTCGTCCCATCCGTACTGTTCGGGCACTCGTATCCCATGCCGAAACAAGTGCAGCCCAATTGCTCTTGCAGATTTTGCCTCGGACAAATTCAATTCATCGGCAACAGGAGGTGCCACAGCCAGACAAACCCGTTTGCCAGACTGCCTGATCCGCCAAAACTTTCTACTTGAGCCGTCTCCTGCAAGGCCGCTGATAGTAAAGGTTGAGCCAACACTTACCTTGCCACTCTTATGCAAAAGAGTCTCAATAATTGCCATATTTTGGGTGTCAATTTCATTATTCATGTATACTATGTAGTCATTGAATTCCATCCATCGCAAGTAAAAAATGAGATTTTCCATTATGCCTCAACTTGAGTCCAACATTTTCCGTGAATCAGTAACGAAGCCCAATGAATTCACCATTACCTATGAACTTGTTCCCGGCCGGGGTTCCGGTGGCAAACGGCTCGAAAATATCCTCAAACTTGCAGATCTTGCAAAAAATGACGGTAGAATAAAAGCCTTCTCCATCACAGACAATCCGGGAGGCCATCCGGCACTGTCACCTACATCCCTTGGGCTTGACCTACAGACAATGGGGATATCCCCCCTTCTCCATTTTTCGCTAAAAGACAAAAATCGTAACATGGCGGAAAGCCAATTATTTGAAAACCATCGTCACGATCTTCTGAATCTCCTTGTCCTTGGAGGTGATTATCCAAGACCTGGCTTCAATGGGCAGGCAATGCCTGTTTTTGATCTCGACTCCACGCAACTGTTAACCCTTATTTCGCGTTTACGACATGATTTCACCGTAATGAAAGGGATGCCCGGACAGGCAATGGCACTTCCTGCCATGAATTTCTTTGCAGGTTGTGTTGTTTCACCCTTTAAAACCCGTGAATCGGAACAAGTTTGGCAATATGTAAAACTTCTTACGAAAATCCATTGTGGTGCACAGTTTATCATAAGCCAACTTGGATTTGATATGCTGAAATATGAAGAGCTTATACGGTTCGCCAATGATCAGAAACTCTATATTCCAATCATGGCTAATATCTTTGTGCCTACTCTTGCTGTGGCCCGTATCATGAATCAGGGCCGTGTCCCTGGTGTCATTTTGTCGGATTCACTCCTGCAACAGATGGAGCGGGATGCAAAAAGTAGTGACAAGGGTGAAGAAGCAAGACTCTTGCGTGCAGCCAAAATGGTCGCTACCGTCAGAAAAATGGGGTATGCAGGAGTCCATCTGGGTGGAAACAAACTTACCTTTGAATCAATCTCATTTCTTCTTGACCAGGCAGAAAAGTTCACAGATACAGATCAGACAGAAGAAGTTCATTTTCCAGAGCCATCCACCTGGTACCTGTTTGATAACTGCTTAAAGACACCGGGAAAACGACGCCAGCCCATGCTGTACAGAGCAAACGACCTCATACATAAACAGCTATTTGCTGAAAATGGACTGCTGTTCCCTTTTTTCAGCAATTTTAGTTTACGGGTACAGACAAACAAATATACAAAAGAGATATATACTTTTGCTGAACACCTTATAAAAAAGCTTCTTTTCCGTTGTAGAATGTGCGGGGATTGTACCTTGTCAGAATCGTCCTATCTCTGCCCACAATCCGGATGTCCCAAACGGATGGTCAACGGCCCATGTGGCGGCTCAATAGATGGTTACTGCGAAGTATACCCTAAAGAAAAGCTCTGTTTCTGGGTACGCAGTTATCACCACGGGCCTGAGCCAGATTGCAGGAGCATGCACAAACTGGAATCAATCCCACCAAAAGACTGGTCCTTAAACCAAACCTCTTCCTGGCTCAACTATTTTTCAGGAAAAGATCATGTACGATTGCAAAAAAGCAGAAAACTGCCTGAAAAATAGAAAAGGCTGCCCAATACCTCCCCAATCTTCCACTTTTTTTACCAATCTTTTTCTGCTATAATTTAATACACCTATGAAAAACAAACATATGAAAATCTTTCTACAAATGCCTCCATCTCCCTTCCGGCGTCTGACTTCTGCACCCCAAGGGTATTTCTTTCAGGGCATTTTCTGATATGCATACCCTTAAAGTTCAACTTGGGCTAACCCTCTTCGTTTTATTCTTTATCAGTATGTTTCTGTTTGGTTTTGTAGTGCTGATGCTCTGGCAGCGAAATGGAATTCAACAGGAGGCTGTTATCAGTGAAAAACTCCTTCACGTTGCAGCGGCCTCTCTTGTAACCGAAAGCAAAGCAACCGATGAGACTCTCTTTTCAAAAACAATAAACAGCTATTTTCAGGAAAGTGGTATCCTCTGTTTACAGTGGCAGGACAACACCTCTGCAATCTCCCAAACTCATGGAAGTTGCCCCTCGAGCCTTAAACTCAAACCTTTATTACAGGAAGCCTCAAAAAATGGAGAAACAAACATCTCCTACTCCGGAATTTGCTGGAATGGTTTCTTTCTTACAAAACAATATCTGCTAATGGCAATCCCACTGCAACCGGGCGGTCACAATCAAGGTTCCATTGCAATTATCCGTTCGCTGGAAGAGACCGCAAACTCAATCCGCAACGCCCAGAAGATATTTTTTGCCTATCTTGCAATCAATATGCTTGTCTTTACAAGTATTGGTTTTACCCGGTTGGTACAGCTGGTCATCAAACCCATTAAAAGACTCTCAACCCTTGCTGATTCACGTACAGATTTTGATGACGGCAGTTTTTTTCATGGTGAAGGGCTGGGAGAATTTACTCAACTCTCGCTTAGCCTGAACCGGTTGGTTACGCGAATTGATGGCGACAAACAGCAACTTCGCACAACGGTTAAATCCCTCAAGCATGCAAATGAAGAACTGCAAAGAAACCGTGATGAAATGATCCGTGCCGAAAAACTGGCTTCCATTGGCAGGCTATCCGCAGGACTTGCCCATGAAATAGGAAATCCCTTAGGGATAATCCAGGGCTATATTGATCTATTAACAGATACATCCTTAAGTGATGAAGACAGAAAAATTTTCAGTAAGCGAGCGACTCAAGAACTCAACCGTATCAACAGCCTTATCAGAAACCTTCTTGACCTCTCAAGATCACCCATTGCATCTTCAATTGAACAAATCGATCTCCATCCCCTTCTAAAAGATCTTATTTCATCTATTCGTATCAGAAAAACAAAGATCCCCATTGTGTATTCCACACAGCTAAACGCAGCAGAAAGTGAAATAGCCATAGACTGCGATGGATTACGCCAGGTTTTTTTAAACTGTATATTAAATTCCATTGATGCCATAGAAGAGTCTGATACCCTTGAAAAGGGTACTATTTCGCTGACAACTGAAAATAATACTGCTAATCATATCACTATTACTCTTACAGATAATGGAACCGGAATACATCCAGACCATCAGGACGCCATCTTTGACCCATTTTTCACAACCAAAGAAGTGGGCAAAGGTACCGGTTTAGGACTTGCTGTAGCCCATAATCTGATCGAGAAATCAGGCGGTCAAATTACCCTTTCATCCGTTGACAATAAAGGGACAAAAATAAAAATCACACTTCCACTCACAGGTATTGGCAGTGAATCATTTCAACCAGGATCCAAAGTATGACAGACTGTAACGGAAAACGTCTTCTTATAATTGACGATGAAGAAAATATGAGACACATGCTCTCTGTGGTTCTCAATAAAGCCGGATACAAGGTCACCATGGCAGAAAATGGTGAGCAGGGGCTTGCAATTCAGCAACGAACCCCTTTTCCCTGTATACTCTGTGACTTAAAAATGCCTAAGATGGATGGCTTACAGTTTTTGGAAGCACTCGACGGGATAATTCCTCAGCCCATAATACTTATGATGTCGGCCTATGCAACGATTGATGATGCCGTGAAGGCTATGAAAAGTGGTGCTTACGATTTTATTACAAAACCATTCAAAACAGCTGAAGTACTTCTGGTACTGAAAAAAGCCTTTAATCACCTCAAATTGTGTGAAGAAAACACACGACTAAAAGCAAAGGTTCAGGAACTCCAGGGAACAGATAATTTCGAAGATATCATTGGTAAATCACCGAAAATGCGTTCTCTGCTACAACTCACCGAAAAAGTAGCAAAATATGACACGACTGTCCTTATCACCGGCGAATCAGGAACGGGAAAAGAACTAATTGCCAAAGGAATTCATCGAAACTCTGACCGGCGGGACAATCCATTTATCACAATCAACTGCGGTTCCATCCCCGAGAACCTACTGGAAAGTGAATTCTTCGGATACACAAAAGGTGCCTTTACCGGAGCTGATAAAGATCGTAAAGGCTTGTTTGAAGAGGCCAACGGAGGTACTCTTTTTCTTGACGAAATTGGAGAATTACCCCTGGGACTACAGGTAAAGCTTTTGCGAGTTCTACAGGAGCAGGAAATACGTCCTGTGGGAAGTGTTAAAACAAAGAAAATTGATGCTCGGGTTATCACAGCCACAGCCAAAGAGATGGAAAAAGAAGTTGAAGAAGGGCGATTTCGTGAGGATCTTTTCTACCGCCTGAATGTGATGACGTTAAAGCTCCCTCCCTTACGGGAACGAAAAGAAGACATTCCCAGGCTTTGCAGCCATTTTCTCACAATACTCAACAAAAAAATGCATCTTGCAATAGAATATGTATCATCCGATGCGATGGGGATTTTACTCAGCCAGGAATGGAAGGGAAATATACGGGAACTAAAAAATTGCCTTGAACGGGCCGCAATTGTAGCAGAAACCAATCAAATCCAACCTGTCGATTTAAGTGGTTCTCATACAAAAACCACATCCGAAGATACAATTCATGACCTGCTTGGAACCTATTCCCTGAAACAGGCAAAAAAAGTCATTGAAAAAAAGTTGATCAGCGGTGCCTTGGAGGCAAGTAAGGGTAACAAAAGCATGGCTGCCAGAATGCTTGAAATTAGCTATCCTTCCCTACTCTCTAAAATTAAAGAATATTTGTAGCAAGTTTACAATGAAAGTGACTCTACCCATAACTATTCTGTTCCTTGTTTACAAACTCCTCTGGTTCTGCATAACCCCAGCCATAAAACGCCTGCCAAGGCTGAAAGAGGGGATCGCCGAACGTACCTTGCAGGAAATCAACTTTTCAAAAGTCGACCTGTGGATGCATGCGGCATCTGTTGGCGAAGCATATATCGCACTACAGATCCTGAAAAGTTTTGAAGAAGATCAAAAATTGGATATCCTTGTCACATGCAATACCTCCCAGGGAAAGGAAATATTAGAAAAAAACATTCCAGATCAACCTCATACCGTAACCATTGCATACATGGTCTTTGATAATCCCGCGTTGGTAACAAAAGCCATTGAAACTGCTGATCCAAAACTCCTGGTACTCATTGAACTTGAGATATGGCCAGCACTTATGGCTGAGATGAAAAGGCAAAAAAAACAGATCATTATTGTAAACGGAAGAATGACAGAAAAGAGTTTCAAGGGATACAGTAAAGTAGCCTTTCTTTGGAGAATGCTCAAACCCGATGTAATTTTAGCGACTTCTGAAGGCAATAAAGCCAGACTTCAAACCCTCTTTCAGCAAAAGGATACCTACCTTGTTGAAAATATAAAATTTGATCAAATAGAAAAATGTTCCATCGTAGAAAGAACCGTGACCAGAAACAAATCGTTGATTTTGGCGTCGATTAGAAAAGAGGAGGAGAGTGAGGTTCTTTATATCATACTCAAACTCCTGGAAATTTTTCCAAACCTGCATATAGATCTCTTTCCTCGTCATTTACATCGTGTACCTGATTGGGAAAA
The DNA here is from genome assembly GCA_947311475.1 of uncultured Desulfocapsa sp. Classification (GTDB taxonomy): domain Bacteria; phylum Desulfobacterota; class Desulfobulbia; order Desulfobulbales; family Desulfocapsaceae; genus Desulfocapsa. Next base: position 10,360 of record CAMZLK010000117.1, on the reverse strand, counting down.
ACTTCTTTCGGAACAGGAAATTAGCTATTCCATTAAATCAACTTCTCGAAACAATGGTCATCGATCTGTGCTGATCTGGGATGTCTTTGGTGAAATGGTCAACGCCTACCAAAGGTCCGATGCAGCCTTTGTTGGTGGAAGTTTGGCTCCTCTTGGTGGACAAAACTTTATTGAAGCATTTATGAATGGTGTGATTCCTGTCACAGGTCCTTCTGTGTCAAATTTCCTCTGGACAGGCCCTGAAGTGTTCCGGGACGGTTTGGTAAAAAAAGGGAATTCCAGGGAAGAAGTGCTGCAATTACTTGTTTCAATACTGAAAAGCCCCCCGGACAAGAACATCATTCAGCAAAAAGCGAACAGATATATTCAATTAAAGCAAGGTGGCAGTAGAAAAACCTGCCAACATATTGTAGATTTGCTGTGAAATCATAATGCACACAAAAATAATCTCCACAATAAGCAATATATGAAAGTTACAGCAATTATTCCTTCACGCTTTGAATCAAAACGATTTCCCGGAAAGGCACTGGCTGATATCCACGGAAAAACCATGATTCAGCGGGTGTATGAGCAAGTCCAAAAAAGCAGTCTCATTGACACAGTCTATGTCGCAACTGACAGCGATGCCATTCGCACCTCAATTAATGAGATTGCTGGGAATGTCATAATGACGTCAGAAAAATGCAGCTCAGGAACTGACAGGGTGGCAGAAGCTGCAAGGACAATAAAACTTGAAAAAGATGATATTGTTATCAATATTCAGGGAGATCAACCCTTCTTACAACCGGAATGTCTTAATGATTTGGTACAGGCTTTTGTGGAGCGACCTGGCCTTTCAATGGGTACACTTGCCTATGGCATAAAAAGTGATGATGAAATCAACGACCCAAATAATGTAAAAGTAGTCTTTGATAAAAACAATCTTGCCATATACTTTTCAAGGGCAAAAATTCCTTTTAACAGAGATAACACCCAAAATATTTTATATTATAAACATATTGGAATCTACGCGTATTCAAATTCTTTTCTGCAGAAATTTACAACCCTTCCCGACTCTTGCCTTGAACATGTTGAAAAACTTGAACAGTTACGAGTAATTGAGGGTGGCCACAAGATACAGGTAACTGTAACGGATTTCGACTCTCACAGTATTGATGATCCAGCTGATCTAAAAAAATAAGCAAGTCATTGCAGGGCACACTGTTCCACCTCAAAACACAAAAAAACATCTTTATTTCTGCTCCTGAATAAGAGTATTATGCATTCTTTGAACTCGATTTTCACGACTTTTTGCAGATTGTTTTTTTTATATGATAAACTCGTAAAAAGGTCAACTGAGAGATGGCTAAGTAAAAAGCTTCAGATGCGAGGCGCGTGTTTTTGTTTGATTTCGGCGCACTAAGGTACGTCGTAATTAAACAAAAAATGCAGCAACGAAGAAGGTGAAGAGTTTTTACGACGCCATCATATGATAAACTCGTAAAAAGATCCAGTCTTTCCCCATACCTTCAAAAGGGTTGATGGCATCAACGTTTAATAATAAAAATATATGTCGAATAAAATAATTTTCAGCCGTCTCTACAGGCTTATTCTTCCTTATAAATACCAGTTTATGATCGCCATGTTTGCAGCTTTTGCTGTTGCCGGACTGAGTGCTGCCCAGGCTTATATGGTTAAACCTCTGCTGGATAAGATCTTCTTTGAAAAAAACACCTTCTACCTGGCGGTTCTGCCATTTGCTCTTATCGCTCTTTTTACAGTGAAAGCTTTCTTCTACAGTCTTTATTATTATCTTCTTGAAAAAGTGGGTCATACGGTTATTCGTATTTTGCGCATTATGCTCTTTGACCATATCCACATGCAATCACTTAGTTTTTTCCATAAGACATCCACCGGAGAGCTCATTTCACGGATCGTCAATGACATCAGTCTCATCCAGGCGACCATAACCACTGTCGTGGTTGGTCTGTTGCGTGATTTTTTTCAGGTTATTTTTCTTCTCGTGGTCATCTTTGCCATGAACTGGAAACTGGCCCTGCTCTCTCTTATCTTTCTCCCTGCAGCAGCAGTTCCCATTGTAAAATTCGGCAAAGCCTTTCGCAAGGTCAGCACCAGGATCCAGGAAGAAACAGCAAATGTATCGAGCATCATACATGAGTCAATCACAGGTGCTCCTGTTGTAAAAGCATTCACCATGGAAAAATATGAATCTGAACGTTTTTCGGTACAGGTAATGGCACTTTTCACGGCCACCATGAAGAATGCGAAATACCGCAGCATACAGCACCCGCTCATGGAAATCATTGGCGGCATCGGTATGGCTTTAATCATATGGTTTGGCGGAAAAGAAGTAATCGCAGGTAATGCAACACCAGGAACATTTTTTTCTTTTTTGGCCGCACTTATCATGATTTACGAACCAATTAAAGGAGTCAGTAAAATAAACTCCACGGTTCAACAGGGCTTTGCTGCAGCGATCAGAGTATTCACATTACTTGATCACCCGGCTGAAATCACATCCAAACCAGGTGCTCCAGATCTGCCACCATTCAAACAGGAAATCAAAATAAAAAACCTTCAGTTCAAATACGACGAAAACATACCGGTATTACAAGATATCAACCTCGCCGTACCAGCAGGTGAAGTTTTGGCAATTGTGGGCCCCAGTGGTTCCGGAAAATCCACTCTTGCCAATCTTATTCCCCGGTTTTTTGACATTCAGCAGGGATCAATTCTCATAGACAGTAGTGATATCCGCGACGTTACCTTAACGTCACTTCGTGATCAGGTTTCGGTTGTCACCCAACAAACCATTCTTTTTAACGACACTATCAGTCATAATATTGCATATGGCAGCAGGAAACGATCCGAAAATGAAATAAGAGATGCTGCCCATGCTGCCCATGCCCTTCAATTCATTGAACAGCTGCCTGAAGGTTTTAACACGTTCATTGGTGAATCCGGAGTCCGTCTGTCAGGGGGAGAACGTCAAAGGCTTTCCATTGCCCGGGCTCTTTTAAAAAATGCACCCATATTAATCCTGGACGAAGCGACCTCAGCACTGGATACGGAATCGGAACGGGAAGTGCAGAAAGCCCTTGAGAATCTGATGAAGAACCGTACAACGTTCGTCATCGCCCATCGCCTGTCCACCATTAAAAACGCCGATCGAATTATTGTCATTAAAGATGGAAGAATTGTCGAAGAAGGTACACACGATAAGCTGCTCACCCTGGGAGGTGAGTATAAAGCTCTCTATTGTCTTCAGTTTCAAGTCTGATACTTTTTCCAAGAGTCCTCTATGAAAATCTTAATTACAAGTTCTTACGCTGACTCGTGGAACAGTGTCCGACCTGAGGCGGAAATATTTATCCAGATGGCCAAATCAGGGCATACAGTCACCATTGTGACTCAGGCCGCAAGCGAATACGTACCGCGCTTTCTTAAACATGGCATAACAGTAATAAATTGCTATCCAAAACATAAAATATGCTGGCACACCATAAAGACTATTCGTAACGAACTCGTTCAAAATAATTATGATATTGTCTATGCCATGACGTCAAGAACCATACCAAACGCAGCATTTGCTTGTGGAAACCTGCCCGTAAAGCTAGTGACCTACAGGGGAACCATGGGTGGCCTATCCCGATATGATCCCAGTGCCTACCTGACGCATCTGCACCCCAGGGTGGATGGAATTATATGCATTGCCGATGCGGTTAAAGAGGTTGTGCAGAAACAGGTGTGGATAGCAAAAGAGAGAGTAACCACCGTATACAAAGGCCATGATTTGGGCTGGTATGAGATACCCACGACGGATTTAAATGAATTTTCTATAAACAACGACGATTTTGTTGCTGTCTGTGTTGCCAATGCCCGCCCGGTAAAAGGTATTGAAGTTTTACTTGAGGCCTCTCATTTACTGGCAAAACATGACAAGCTTCATTTCCTGTTAATCGGAAAAAACTTTGACAAGGAGCCTTATACCAGGCTGATATCGGCCAGCCCCATGAAGGAGAGGATTCATATCGCCGGTTACCGCAATGATGTTCCGGAACTAGTTGCAGCATCAAACCTGATAGTTCTTCCATCCCTGGCAGATGAAGGTTTGCCCAAAACTGTCCTGGAAGGTATGGCACTTTCAATCCCCTCTGTTGTTACAACGGCTGGAGGCTGTAAAGAACTTGTGGTGGATAATCAAACCGGATTTGTTGTTACTCCTGGTAATGCCAGGGAATTTGCAGAAAAGATTTCGACATTAGTTATGGACAGGAATAAAGCGGAATCAATGGGATTGGCTGCCAGTAAAAAAGTCCGGAAAGAATTCACCTTGGAAAAATCTGTGGCCGGACACCTTGAATTCTTCTCAGCTTTGCTGTCTAAAGGAAAATGATCCTATTACGAAACAAGATAAACTCATAAAAAGTCCAAAAACAGGATGGGCTTGAAAAAAAACTCCATGAATCTCATAACTGAAAAAATCAATGTGGCGGCTTCGCCACTTCTCATACTTTTTGCCTTTTTGCTACCTCTGTCAACAGCAACAGGATCTATCGGCGGCGTTCTTCTCTTGGCAGCCTGGCTGGTTTCCGGAAATTTAGAAGAGAAAACTAATGAAATTATTCATAATCCGGTAGCAATTGCTGTTCTTCTCTATATAGGCCTGCACATTGTGGGATTATTGTGGAGTGAAGACCTTGCATGGGGGCTGCAGATTCTAAAAAAACAGTGGAAACTTCTCATATTTCCAATCTCCCTCACAATTGTTAAAAAAGAGCATATTAACTATTATCTGATGGCATTTGTTGCTGCCATCACACTGAAGGCTTCTAAAGCATATCTGGTTTGGCTCCACATTATCACGCTGCCGCCAGGATCTCCTTTTACTACTTTGGGTGCAACCCATGTGACATATAATCCTATGCTGGCAATTGCCATTTATGTCATTTCACAAAATCTGCTTTTCTCAAAAAACCGGTCCAGCTATTTATGGCCGCAAATTGCTCTTTTGTTTTTCCTCTCCGGCAACATGTTTATAACAGTAGGGAGAACAGGGCAGGTCGCTTTTTTTGTACTCCTGGGAGTTATACTCTTTCAAAATTTTTATACACACTCCAAGAAAAAACTCCTCTTCGGGTTGATCTTTATCCCTCTGCTCTTTGGTGTGATATTCAGCGTGAATCCCACTTTCAGAAACCGGATTAACACAGCCATTACCGAAATTCAGAATTCGGACACAAAACAAATAACATCCATGGGTTGCAGAATGTGGTTCTACCAAAACACTTTTAAGCTTTTAAAAAATCATTGGCTGGTGGGCACCGGGACTGGAGATTTCCCAATCGAGTATAAAAAAGTTAACGATATGTGTTCTCCAGGTATGCCGGCTACCGACAATCCACATAACCATTATCTTATGATCACTTCGCAGTTTGGAATCATCGGCCTTGCCATCCTTCTTTCAATCTTTGTGGCTCAACTCACCATGGCTTTCCGAAAAAAGGATAATCTCACCCCGCTTCGTCAGGCGTTTCCGATTTTTTTCTTAGTTATAATGTTGTCTGAATCCTATTTGCAGGTTCATGGAACCGGATTACTTTTTTCTCTATTTAGTTCTTTTCTGTATAAAGAACTCTGACACCGTTGTGTTTAAATACTTATTCCCATACATTAACACATTTACTCAACACGACCATGAGCACACCCACCAACAAACTCTCTGTTGTCATTATTACTCAGAATGAAGAGTGTGTTATTGGCAAGGCAATCCAGTCAGCAAGGTTTGCAGATGAGATACTTGTTCTGGATAGTGGGTCAAGCGATAAGACAGTAGATATCGCTAAAGATCTGGGAGTAAGAGTTGAACACCAGGACTGGCTGGGTTTTGGCAAACAAAAAAATGTAGCTATTAATCTGGCAGAAAACAACTGGGTCTTTGTTCTTGACAGTGATGAAGAAATCACGCCTGAACTGGCGCATGAGGTGAGAAAAACATTAGAAAATCCGAAACATGATGGTTTTTTTGTTGCAAGATTGAATAAATTCTTTGGAAAATACATTAAAACCTGCGGATTATATCCTGATTACAGTGTCAGACTGTTTGACAAAACAAAGTCTGGATTCAATGAGGTTGAAGTACATGAATCAGTACAACTCAAAAACCAGGCAGGTTACCTTTCATCTCATATGCTCCATGAAGCATATGAAAACATAGATGAATTTATTCAAAAACAAAATCGATATTCATCACTGCATTCTTCGCAAAAGAATCTGCTGAAGGCCTTGCTGAACCCGTACTGGACCTTTTTCAATTTGTATATTGTAAAAAAGGGCGTTCTGGATGGTTGGCATGGATTCATAATCGCAAAGTTGTATGCCCAATACACTTTCTGGAAATATATAAAATAGAAGTAACTACTCATGGGATAAAAGGGTTAAACTACGCAAATTCCCATAACTGTAACTACTCACAGGGTCCGGATATTTTCGTAAGCAGGCTGGCGTAGCGTATGTGTTAATACGCAACCCAGCCTGATCACGGAAAGATTCAGTACCCTGTGAGTAGTTACAAACAGAAAAGCTTTCAGACAGACCTGTCCCTAGAAAAGCCATGACAAAGATAAAAAACTCTATAGCACTTTCGACAAAACATCCTAAAATTCTCATTATCAAACCAAGTGCCTGGGGTGATATAGTCCACACGCTTCCCTTTTTAGCTGCAATAACTAAACATTATCCTGAAGCCGAGATCCACTGGGTTGTCGCAAAAGGACTCCACAAATTTCTTGAAGGACATCCACTCATAAACAAGCTGTGGATTATGGATAAGAACGGCTGGAAAGATTTGAGTCGAATAGGGCGGACTTGCAAGGAGATTAATACATTCGGAAGAGGCCTTAGGAACGAACACTTTGATGTGTCGGTGGATCTCTCAGGTCTCCTGCGATCCGGTCTCATCACCTGGGCTGCAGGAGCAAAGTACAGGTTGGGATTTTCTGATTCGGACGAGGGAAGCCCCTTTTTTTACAGCCATAAAATCCGAGGTGGTGAGCAGGTTCACGCCATCGACCGTTACCTGAAACTTGCCCGCTTCCTTGACTGTGATGCAGATAGTATCAGCTATCCCCTTCCACCTCTTCCGGATATCCCGGAACTGCTGGCTGATCTGCCCGACAAATTTTGTATCCTGGCACCATCTGCAGGAAAGAAGGCCAATCGATGGCCGGCAAAGCGGTTTGGACAGCTGGCAGAAAAACTTCCAATTCCGACCGTTATCATTGCAAGCTATGCAGATAGAGAAATTGCAGAAGAAACTGTTCGAGCAGCAAATGGAAAAGCAATCAATCTTGCCGGTAAGACTGATCTCAAAGAGTTGGTCACTCTCATTGGAAAAAGCCAGTTTTTCGTCTGCAATGATACGGGCCCAATGCACATTGCAGCTGCCCTTGGAATCCCGATTTTTGCCCTGTTCGGTCCGGCAAATCCAACGAGAACAGGCCCATACGGTAATAATACTGTTATTCGGGAAGAATTAGACTGCAGCCCTTGTTACGCCAGAAAACCCTGCACTAAACATCATTGGAGATGTATGAAAGAACTTACCGTCAAAAAGGTCTATGACGTGATCATCAACAAGCCTGGAACCATATAAAGGTTGGAGCGGAGCGACGCATGATCATCTCTCACCATATGATGATGAAGCCCTCACCCACGTTTAGAAGCCTTTCGATTTCCACCACCTGCCAACTTAACAATAATCTGATTGGATTTATGAAGACGACTGGCCATGGCCCTGAAGAGGTGACCAGAAACATCAGGATAATTTTCTATAATTTCATAGAGTTTATCCCCTGGATACCGTTTTATTGCTGATCGTCCAAGGGACACAATGGAGGCATTCCGGGGGTCACCAGAAAGAACTGCCATTTCACCAAAATATTCACCGGGTTCAGTAAGTTCTGCTATCTTTTTACCACCTTTTAAAACGGATAGTCCACCTCGTAAAAGTTTAAAGAAATCCACGTCTGTATTACCTTCCCGGATAATCACATCACCATCTTCATATTTTTCTATATCAGGATTAACAAGGTATGCAGGAAGGCTTTCTTCATGGGCAACGGTTCTACGTAACGCCTCTTCCACACTGGTTACCCCTTGCCTGACTTTCTCAATTGCTGCCTCTCGAAGCGGTACCATTCCCTCCTGAACCGCAACTTTCCGTAGTTGATCTTCAGGAACTTCAGCACTAATGGCTTTTGCAACTTCATCAGTTACTTCCATAAGTTCAAAAAAACCGAGTCGGCCCTTATAACCGAGTCCATTACATTCGGGACACCCGACTGGACCATAAGTAACTACATAATCTACTTCATCCTCCTCAAACCCCATACTCAGGAGTTCCTGTGGATCGTGCTGCTCTGGTTTCTTGCATTTTGGACATAATCGACGTCCCAGGCGTTGCGAAAGCACCATGGTCACAGATGATGCAAGCATATAAGAGGGAATGCCAATATCAGTAAGACGACCGATGGTTGCGGCACTATCATTGGTATGGAGCGTTGAAAAGACCAGGTGGCCAGTCATGGCGGCTTTAATACCAATTTCAGCTGTTTCAAGATCACGAATCTCACCGACCATAATAATATCTGGATCCTGGCGAAGAAAGGCCTTCAATGCTGCAGCAAATGTCATACCAACCTCGGCATGCACATTAACCTGATTAATACCCTTAAAGTTAAATTCCACTGGATCTTCAGCTGTGAGAATTTTGATATCCTCAGCATTTAAAGAGTTTAGGGCAGAATACAAGGTAACTGTCTTTCCAGATCCTGTGGGCCCTGTAACCAGCAGAAGCCCTTGAGGACGTTTCAAACAGCGCTTTAACGCCTCAAAAGTCTCGTTTTCAAAGCCCAGTTTGGTCAAGTCTACATTAAGTGATCCCTTATCGAGAATACGCAGTACCACTGATTCGCCAAAAAGCGTGGGGAGGGTGGAAACTCGAAAGTCAACCGATCGATTGCGGCCAATCCGCATTTTTATACGCCCATCCTGAGGGATTCGACGTTCGGTAATATCGAGATCAGAGAGGACTTTCAAGCGGGCAACCATGGCATTCTTAATACTTAGTGGCAAATTCATGGATTTAAATAACGATCCATCCTTACGATACCGAACCTGCATGGTTTTCTCATAGGGCTCCACATGAATATCAGACACACCATCCTGCACTGCCTTAACTAAAATACCACTAACCAACTTAATAATAGGGGCATCAGTTGCTGCAAACTGATCGTCACCAATGTCTTCTTCGATAGTTTCAATTTCAAACTCACCGGCCGCATCAGCCACGATGGAACCAAAGTCATGAACTTCGGTGATTTCCATCTCTTCTTCAGCCACTTCTCCGCTACTGAAAAAGCCAGCTGCTTCGGCATCATCAATTTTATAATACTTTTTATAAGCCTCAACTATGTCCTTCTCCATTGAGACACAGACCGCAAGTTCCTTACCGATTTCTTCCTGAAGCTTTTCCACCGCTTCAGTGTCGGTGGGCTCAGCCATTGTTATTTGCAGGGTATCACCGGCAACCCGAAGGGGAAATGCCATAAAACGTTTAGCAAGTTCATAGGGCATTATGCCGATGACATCTTTGTTTGGAGGTTCTTTAGAGATTAGAACAGGAGTAAAATTATGCTGGCGACTAAGAAAATTATAGATGGTATCATCGTCAATATAATCGTATTGACGCAGAATGGCACCCATACGGCCACCATTTTTCCTCTGTTCTTTTTTAGCGCCATCAAGCTGGGAAGGTGTAATATAACCAGCCTTACTCAAGAGTTCTCCAACTTTGACCCTGCCGGCTCCGGAACGATCTTTGATCGTTTTTCTTAGGGAACCTTTCTTTCTGGCTATTTTCCGTTTTACTGCCATAGTTTAAGCTATATGTACAAGAGAGTTTTTTTATAAATGCTTCCGTAACATTTTTTGTTCAGTATGCATAATAATACAACCTTTTTTTAAAAAAAACAAACGGGTTAAGAAAAGTAAACTTTTCTTAACCCGTTATTTCACAATACGTGGTGTTCTACCACAAATTGGCTATAGTTTACCAGCACCCCACATGGGAGAATGAATACCTTATGAGAATATTTTCTTTGAAAAAACAAGAAAATATTCTGTAAGGTACTCACTGCTTTTACGAACGATAAGACCTAACGCAGGGGAACTGCAAGTAAGTGCTTTGTTGCTATTCATAACAGTTTGATATTATTGATGGCGTCGTAAAAGCAGTGAGTACCTTACAGAATATTTTCTTGTTTTTTCAAAGAAAATATTCTCATAAGGTATTCATTCT
>CAMZLK010000116.1 GCA_947311475.1 uncultured Desulfocapsa sp. | reverse complement strand
CCTATTCCGATTGTTTAGTGCCTTACTCCATTAAAGCGAGCACTGGTGAATAGCGGTTAGGGGATTTAACGCAGGTGAACTGCAAGTAAGTGCCTTGTTGCTATTCGTAACATTTTGATATTGTCTCACTCTCAGATATTCTTGTTTTTTATTGCTGGAATTATGGAGTAAGGCACTAACGCAGATAAACTGCAAGTAAGTGCCTTGTGGGTACTTGTAACATTTTGATACAAATAGTAATCCAGAACTTTTTGTTTTTTATTGCTGCTTTCATGGAGTAAGGCACTAAACAATCGGAATAGGAAACGTTATGAAAATTCAGATAGATAAAAATATAGTTGAATTTGTACCGGAGAATGAGCAGGAAACTGCCTCCATGGAAACCCTGTGGCGGGTTGTTGTTGATTGTGCCGCTGATAACAAACGTATGACGGCCATTGGTGAGTATATCCCGTCTAAACAAAATCTTGCCAGGTTTCATATTGAAGGTATACCTGCAACAACTCAATATACAGAAGATAAGGCAGTAGAAGAATGTACTGTTATCTGTACCACCTGTAATAAGTATATGGCATTGAAAGGTGGAGATGCGGTGCCTGTTTGCTGTGGCCGACCAATGGAGACAGCTGACTGATACAAACAAGAAGGTGTAACTGTTTGACTGAAAAAAGCCGGTGGAGTTTTCCCCCGGCTTTTTTTTATTGGCGGTGATTATATGGGCACTTAACCCCTTAAATAATTTAATGCCGATCCGGCTTTAAACCACTCAATTTGTTCCTTGTTCAGGGAATGATTTAATGCAAGCTCCGAAGTTGTTCCGTCGGCATGATGAAATCGTGCTGTGATCGTGGAACCGGGTTCTATACCAGCAACTCCTATAAGATCGATGGTATCTCCTTCCAGAACTAAATCGTAATCAGCACTATTGGCAAAAGTGAGAGGTAAGATTCCCTGCTTTTTTAAATTCGTTTCATGGATACGTGCAAAAGACCTGGTGATAACTGCACGTCCACCCATATGGCGTGGACACATGGCGGCATGTTCACGGGAGGAGCCTTCTCCGTAGTTGGTGTCACCCACTACTATCCAGTTTTCGCCAGCTTCAGTGTATGCCCGTGCAATCTCATTGTATGCCTGTGAAACACCACTGAGTTGATTTTTTCCATCACCAGGCTTACCGGTAAATGCATTTACGGCACCACTGAACATGTTGCCTGAAATATTATCAAGGTGTCCTCTGAAACGCAGCCAGGGGCCGGCAGGAGAAATATGATCTGTGGTACATTTCCCCTTGGCCTTCAGTAATAGTCGCAGGCCTTTGAAGTCGCACCCATCCCAGCTGTCAAAGGGGGTGAGTAGTGCCAGACGTTCTGAATCAGGAGCAACCTGAACTGTGACACTGGTATTGTCATTCACTGGCGCAAGGAAGCCATCTTTATCTGCTATAAGCTTTCCCGGTGGCACTTCGTCAACTTTTCCCGGCGGTGTCAGGGTGAAACTGCTACCGTCTGCTGCCTTATACTCTTCAGTAAATGGGTTTGTTGTAAAGGTTCCGGTCATGGCATAGGCAAGACAAGTCTCGGGACTTGCAATAAATCCGCTGGTTCCTGAATTCCCGTCATTTCGCTTGGGAAAGTTTCGATTATATGAGGTTACAATGGAGTTAAGAAACCCTTCTTCAATGCCTTCACGGTTCCATTGGCCGATACAGGGGCCACAGGCATTTGCAAGCAGGGTGGCACCGATGGCCTCCAGTTTTTTAAGCTGTCCGTCACGTTCAATGGTTGCTCTTACCTGTTCTGATCCCGGGGTGAGGAGCATGGGGATCTTCAGTTTTGCACCTTTATCGGCAATCTGCTCAGCCATTGCTGCAATTCGCCCCATATCTTCATAGGAAGAGTTGGTACACGAACCAACAAGTGCGTATGTAACATTTACAGGATGATTTCCTTCTTCCACATATTGAGCCATTTTGGCAACTGTTGAGGCCCGGTCTGGTGAATGCGGACCAACCAGATGTGGTTCAAGTGTGGAAAGATCAAGCTCAATAACCTGATCAAAGTAGTTTTCCGGATCTGCCAGTACTTCATCATCAGCACGCAGCAAATGTTCGTATTTGTCAGCCAGGGTTGCTGCACCCTCACGGTTACAGGTTCTCATAAATGCAGCCATGTGCTCATCATAGGGAAAAGTTGAGGTGGTGGCTCCAAATTCTGCACCCATGTTACAGATGGTGGCTTTTCCTGTGCAGGAAATAGTGTCGGCTCCCGGGCCAAAGTATTCAAAGACACGGTTTGTCCCCCCGGAACAGGTAAGTTTGCCAAGAAGCGTTAAAATAACATCTTTTGGTGCTGCCCAACCCTGTAGTTCCCCGGTGAGATGAACACCAATAAATTTTGGATGCAGCACTTCCCAGGGGAGCCCAACCATTACATCAACAGCATCAGCACCCCCAACGCCGGATGCAAAGGCACCGAGTCCACCGGCATGTGGCGTATGGGAATCGGTTCCAAGCATCATGAGTCCAGGAAATCCATACTGTTCGATAAGAACCTGATGGATGATTCCAGCTCCTGGCAGCCAGCAGCCAAAACCGTATCGCTGGGAGGCAGAGGAAAGAAAATCATAGACTTCCTTATTTTCGGTGCAGGCAATTTCAAGATCCTTTACAGCCCCTTTATGGGCGCGGATGAGGTGGTCACAATGTACTGTTACAGGTACTGCTGCTTCATCTTTACCTGCCAGCATAAATTGTAGAACGGCCATTTGGGCAGTAGCATCCTGAAGAGCAATCCGATCCGGTCTGGTTTTGATGTAGGAACTGCCGGCAATGAGCTCGGCATCAGTTGCATTATCAAGATGTCCATAGAGAATTTTTTCACCATAAGTGAGTGCACGTCCCAATCGCTTTTTGACAGTTGCAATATTTGCAGCCATCTTTTTGTAGGTGGTCTCTATAAAAGCAGGGGTGGAATCAACAGATCTATTCATGGATGCTCCGTATATGGTGTTGGGAAAGAGTGTTCAGGGATTTGCGGGGGTTTTCAGGAACGAATTTGTTCTTCGTCAAGCATGGTATCCAGAAAGTCGAGTACATATTGACGTTGTTCAGAGCTTGCATGGGCAATGCATTCACAGTGCAGATGTGCGTTACTGCGTACGAGCATTTCAAAACAGACAGAATCTTTTGCCACTTCCACACCTAAATAAAAAGGTGCACAGTCAGTGTGTTCTTTCTGTATGTCAGATAAAAGCTCATCAGGAAGAATGAGCCAGTAAAGTCCGATCATGGGACCCATTTTTAAATTACGTTTCAGGTACGAGTCCAGATTGTCCCGCTCCATGGGGGACAGGTCATCAATAACAAATTGGCGCATGGTATTTTATTTTGTTTATAGGTAGTCGGCAGCAATGGCGGACAGAGGGCTTCTTTCACTTTTGCTTAAAGTAACGTGCCCATATATACTATGTCCTTTTAATTTTTCAACTGCGTAAGAGAGTCCGTTAGAGTTAGAATCAAGGTAGGGGTTATCTATCTGTTGAGGATCACCGGTGAAAACCATTTTTGTGTTTTCGCCGGCCCTCGAGATAATAGTCTTCACTTCATGGGGGGTCAGATTTTGGGCTTCATCCACAATGACAAACTGGCGCGGAATGGAGCGTCCCCGAATATAAGTAAGGGCTTCAAGCTCCACCTGTTGTTTTTTTATGAGCTGGTTTACTTTTTCCTGCACACTGCCATCATCTTCATCCTTACGTTCATGTCGCATAAGGTAGGTGAGATTATCAAAAATAGGCTGCATTCAGAGGGCCAGCTTTTCGTCTTTTGTCCCTGGGAGATAACCGATATCTTTTCCCATTGGGACAACAGGCCTTGAGAGCAGAAGTCGTTCGTGATTTCCGCTGTGAATCACACTTTCAAGACCGGCAGCCAGTGCCAGCAGAGTTTTTCCGGTTCCAGCCTGCCCGATCAGTGTCACCAGATTGATATTCGGATTAAGAAGAAGATCCAGTGCCATACGTTGTTCTTTGGATCTTGGGCTGATATTCTAGGCATGGTCATATTTGGGATTCAGGTGGGAGATGCTGTTTGGCCCAATGGCTCGACCAAGAGCGGAGTGCTTGGGGTTGGTTTCATCCTGCAGCAAAATAAATTCATTGTGATGAAAATCAAAACCTTCTGTTTCAAGTAT
>CAMZLK010000115.1 GCA_947311475.1 uncultured Desulfocapsa sp. | reverse complement strand
TTGATGGACTCGTAAAAACTCTTCATCTTCTTCGTTACTGCAAATTTCTTATCTTTTCAACGTACCCTAGTACGCCGAAAAGATAAGAAATTTCCGTGCCTCGAATATGAAGGTTTTTCCAAGTCCATCTTGTTTTTGACCTTTTTACGAGTTTGTCAATGTTTGATAGCGTCGTAAAAACTCTTCATCTGCTTCGTTGCTACATTTTTTATTTAGCCATCTTTCAATTGACCTCCACCACGCCACCCCCTCGACGTGCATCAGCAGCGCCTTCCATTCCCGGTATCACGGCATGTACACCGCCAAAAAATACGCCCTTGGATTCCCACTCATTTAGCTTTACCCTTTTGGCGAGGGTTTCAACATCTTTTGCAGCAAAGCCCGGTTCCAGTTGAACACATTCCCCATCCCAGTGAAGACGGGGGGCATCTATGGCTTCCTTTATGGAACGCTTAAAATCCACCACCTGGTACAAGACCTGTGTCACAGCTGTTCTGATTCTCTTTGAGCCGCCACTGCCAATAACAAGTTTCACATCCCCATCTTTTACCAGTAAGGATGGTGACATCATGGAGCCCACTCGCTGACCGGGAGGACTCGAATGAAAACCTTCAGGGTGGAGATCATCCTCTCCCATCATATTATTCAGCATAACACCGGTGCCTGGCGCAAAATACCCGGCTCCTTCGCCATTTGACAAGGTCATGGAGGCACAGTTTCCCAATTTATCAGCAATGGAAATATGTGTTGTACCACGGGGAAATATTCGTATATTTTCGACACTTTGTATCCCTTGAGCCGACTCAGGAAAAGCCTTTAAATCAGTCTCATTACTAAAACCACCTCGCCTTATTTTTTCAACTTCCTGCATAAGTCCTGTGGTGTGTAAAAGATACCCGGCTGTTCCAAATTCATAGTCAGGAATGCCATACATGGACTGAAGGGAAAGGGACAGCGCGATAAGGGCCCCTCCCACGGAAGGGGAAGGAGCAGAGAACAACTCATAGTCCCTGAAGGAGACAGACAAGGGCTTACGTTCCATCACCTGGTAATTTGCCAGGTCATCGGAAGTGAGTAAACCGTTATTAAGCTCCATATTCTCAACGATCTTCCCTGCGATCTCTCCATGGTAAAAGTCATCCCCATCTCCTGCTGCAACCATTTCCATAAAGCTGGCAATATCCTTATTACACAACTCATCACCTTCCTGCAGATACTCTCCACCCGGTGCATAAATTGCTGAAACATCGGGAGACAAGCCCATGATGGGCACAAGCAGTTGAAGAAAATACGCCTGCTTTTCATTAATTATATGGCTTTTGGCAAGGGCTATGCCCGGTGCCAGCACCTCTGCAAGATCCATGTACCCAAGGCGTTTATGGGTATGCAGCAAGCCCTTTAACGTGCCGGGCACTGCAACAGAGCCAAGACCCACATTAAAGACCTGTGCACTTCCGGAAAACTGAATGGTTACCGGAAAAAAATGGGGCTCCGCAATTGAACTTTTAGCGCCAAGACCCGGTGTATCAACAAAGAAATCAAAAAACAAATTCTGCCCTTTTTTTGCGGAGTGCCCCATCAAGAGTCCGCCGCCACCAAGACTGTTTAAGGTAGGTTCCACAACGCTTGATGCAAAACCCGCAGCAACCACTGCATCAAATGCATTTCCGCCTTCTTTTAATATCATTCCTGCTGCTTCACTCACCAAAGGGTGACCGGAAGCAACAATTGCCTTACCATATTTACTCATGACCAAAATTTCTCATGTAATTGTTTAACTACTTTCCTGAAGTCCCTGCTTTTGTTATAAGCTCTGCGTTGACAATCAGCCCCGGAGCCTTCAATAAGTATCCTATCAAGCATATCCACATATCGCCGGGTTCCTAAACGCTTCACCATGGGCTGAACTTTTTGCACAAGGCTTTTCACCGCTTCCTGAAAACGCATCCTCCCTCCGCCAAGAAATCCCGGAGAATCAAAAAATGTGCCGTCAAGACCATATCGAACGGCCTGCCACTTATTACTTCGTAAAAAGTAGTGGTTACAGGAAGCCATTTCAATATCAGATTCTGCAAGGGTTGCAACAAATGCCTGAATAAGTGCAGTGATCCCCAGAATATCTCCAAACTGTACGGGAAGATCACAGGCACGAATTTCAAGAGTTCCAAATCCCGGATGCGGCCTTGCGTCCCACCAGAGATCTTTGATTGATTCGATCACCCCTGCATTTCGCAACTGCTCAAGATCCCGAACAAAGGTATCCCAACCCCCTATCTCCTGGAATATCCCTGCCTGTGGCAAGGCCTCAAACAGTTTAGTTCGATATGACATCAACCCGGTATCCTGCCCCTGATAATAAGGAGATGAAGCAGAAAGCGCCAGAAGGAGCGGAAGATAGGGTTGGATTCTGTCACAAACCTTCACCGCAGTATCGCCATCAACCATACCGACATGGACATGAAAGCCCTGGGTAATGAATCGTTTCCCCACAATCTGCAACTCTTCCATTATCCGCTCATAACGCGCATCA
>CAMZLK010000114.1 GCA_947311475.1 uncultured Desulfocapsa sp. | reverse complement strand
TGCTGCAGAGCTGAGTTGTTAATGCTGATTTGATTGTAAGAAGCTACAGACATAATATTTTATAAATTTTGATGGCGTTGTAAAAACTCTTCATATGCGAGGCACACATTTTTTGTTTAATTTCGGCGTACTAAGGTACGTTGAAATTAAACAAAAAATGTAGCAACGAAGCAGATGAAGAGTTTTTACAACGCCATCAAAATTTATAAAATATTATGTCTGTAGCTTCTTACAATCAAATCAGCATTAACAACTCAGCTCTGCAGCATAATTACTGTTTGCTAAAAAGCCGGGTTGGTGAGGATGTAAGGATACTCGCCATGGTAAAGGCAGATGCCTATGGACATGGCATGATAGAGGCGGCCAGCGCATTTTACGAAGCAGGATGTCGTGACTTTGGTGTTGCTGAAATAGATGAAGGTGTTCGCCTGCGAAATTCTGGAATGCAAGGTAATATTTATATCTTTCTGGGATTTATTGCCTCAGAGGTCTCTCTTTTTTTTGATTATGAGCTTGTCCCGGTTCTTTATGACATCGCAAGTGCTAAAGTACTTTCCGATGAAGCAATTAAGCGGGATACCCGAATCTCTGTTCATGTAAAGATTGATTGTGGTATGACCCGTCTTGGGGTTTTTCCGGAAGCTTTTGATGATTTTCTGTCAGAGTTGAAAGAAAATCCAGGAATTAAGTTAGCTGGCCTTGCCAGCCACTTTCCCAAAGCCGATGAATGGGAATCATCCCAGACATTGGAACAGTTTAAAGCTTTTGAAAGTGTTTTGGCATCACAGGAATTCGGATTCCAATCCATTAAACATACAGCGAATTCTGGTGGAATTCTTTACTTTCCACAAACCCATTGCGATATGGTACGTGCAGGAATAGCGCTTTATGGCTACTATCCGGACGGTGTATCTGGCAGAGAGATTGAACGTGGTGATCTGTTACAACCTGCCATGGAGTTTACGACTCAAGTTATACAGGTAAAAACTGTTCCAGCTGGCGTCGGAGTAAGTTACGGCCATACCTATATAACAGAAACTGAAACCACAATTGCTGTTCTTCCTGTTGGCTATGAAGATGGCTTGTCCAGAAGTCTGTCGAATAGAGGTTACGTACTTATCCACGGGAAACGGGCAAAAATTATAGGACGAATCTGTATGAATCTATGTATGGTCGATGTCTCCCGTATGGATAATGTGAAAATCGGGGATAGGGTTACGATTCTTGGTACACAGAAAGACGATGGCATTAGCGGGGATGAAATTGCAGCTTGGATGGGGAGCATCTCTTATGAAGTGCTCTGCCTCTTCGGAAATAATAATGAAAGAAAGTGTATTTAAATGATTTTTGAGCGTTTAGAAAAGTTGGTTGATACCTGTTTTAAACAAGGGATCAGTGAAGGCAAGTGGTCTGACAAGGCTGCCGGAAAATATTCAGTTGAGGTCCCCAAGCGTGAAGGGCAGGGCGACTACGCCACCAATATGGCCATGGTTATGGCCGGGATGGAGAAGAAGAACCCCCGTGAGATTGCAAAAGTTTTGGTCGATTTGTTGAGTGCTGATGATTCAATGATAGAAAAACTGGAGATTGCAGGACCCGGTTTTGTGAATATCTTTTTAAAACCGCAGGTATGGCAGGATATTCTGCATCCGGTTGCTGAAGCTGGTGGCGATTTTGGCAAATCCAGTGTTGGCAGCGGTAAAAAAGTCATGGTTGAATTTGTAAGCGCCAATCCCACCGGTCCTTTAAGTATTGGTCATGGGCGTCAGGCCATTCTGGGTGATGCAATAGCCAGGTTGCTTGAAGCCACCGGATATTCTGTTTACCGGGAGTACTATTTCAATGACGCCGGGCGTCAGATGAGGGTACTTGGCCAATCGACTCAGGCCCGTTATCTGGAACTCCAGGATCAACCGTTTGAATTCCCTGAGGATGGGTATCAGGGTGATTATATCCGGGATATCGCCCAAGAATTGATCGAAGAGAAAGGAGATACTTTAATCGACCAGCCTGATGTGCTCCCATTTACCGAAAAAGCAGTTGAAGTCATCTTTGCTGATATCTCTTCTACTTTGAAACGCATGGGGATTGTGTTTGATAACTACTACAATGAGCATTCTCTGTATGATGAAGGCCATATTGATTCCGTAGTGAAAGAACTCCGAGATAAAGGCCTGGTGTACGAAAAAGATGATGCTGTCTGGTTTAAAACCACCGAGTTTGGCCATGAACAGGACAGGGTAATCATTAAAAAGACGGGCGAACCAACGTATCGTTTGCCTGATATTGCCTATCACCGTGAAAAATTTAAACGTGGCTTTGATTGGATGGTGGATATTTTTGGTTCTGATCATATAGCCACGGTTCCCGATGTGATGGCTGGACTTGAGGCTTTAGGGTATGATCCCAAAAAAGTAACTGTTGTTCTCCATCAGTTTGTAACGCTCACCAGAAATGGAAAACAGGTGAAGATGTCCACCCGTAAAGCAACCTTTGTTACAGTGGATGAACTCCTCGATATGGTGGGAACCGATGTGGCCCGCTTCTACTTTATGATGCGCAAGGCTGATAGTCAGCTGGAGTTTGATCTCGATCTTGCAACAAGTGAAGAAAAGGATAATCCGGTCTATTATGTGCAATATGGATATGCCCGTCTCTGTTCCATATTACGAAAGGCCAGGGAGCTTGAAATTAAGGATGTGAATTTACAGGAAGCAGATCTGTCCCTTCTTAAGGAACCGGAGGAGATACAACTTTTGAAACGCATTGCCTCTTTCCCCGGAGCCATTGAATCAGCAGCCCACGATCTGGCACCACACCGCGCGATCTTTTTCCTTATGGAGCTTGCGGCTGATTGGCATAGTTATTATAATAAACACAAAGTGATAGATCCTGAAAATGTTGCACAAACTGTCACTGATGCCCGACTTTGTCTGGTGGCAGCATTACAGCAGGTATTTAAGAACGGATTGGAGATTTTGGGACTTAACGCACCTGAAAAGATGTAGCAACAAATCA
>CAMZLK010000113.1 GCA_947311475.1 uncultured Desulfocapsa sp. | reverse complement strand
CTCTTGCCAAGCTTTGCTCCCTTTGGTTTATCCAGTCCACGCTTGACAATTACCTGACGTTTGGCATTGACAAGCTTGTCTGCTTTTTCCACAGGCAAACCCAAGTCTTCCACCAATGCATTTATCACACTGTCAGGTTCAAACTCAGGTTGCAATTCACCTGTAAATAAAAGATTATAAGTATCATCCATTTTAGTAATCCTGTTTTTTATTCGGCTTAGAAGGAAACTTGATATACTCGTAAAATGGGTAATTTCACGATGGCTAAGTAAAAAGCTTCTTATGCGAGGCGCTCATTTTTTGTTTAATTTCAACGTGCCTTAGTACGCCGAAATTAAACAAAAAATGTGCGCCTCGCATATGAAGCTTTTTACTTAGCCTTCGAGATTTTAACCTTTTTACGAGTTTATCAATTGTATTTACTTAGACATTGATATTTCAATCTTTTTACTAATTTATCAACTAATTACAGTATCTATTTCATGTTTTAATGAGTAGGTATTTTCATTTCTTTGAAAAAGGAAAAAAGTGTGACTGAAGAAAATAAAGATTATGGCGCAGAACAGATTAAAGTTCTAGATGGCCTGGAGGCAGTTCGAAAACGACCTGCTATGTATATCGGTAATACTGCAGAAACTGGTCTCCATCATCTCATATGGGAAGTTGTAGATAATAGTATAGATGAAGCTTTAGCCGGTCATTGTGAACATATTCACGTTATCATTCATGAGGATAACAGTGTAACGGTAAAAGACGATGGTCGCGGAATCCCGGTGGATATACATCCCACCGAGAAAATGTCTGCACTTGAACTGGTTATGACCACTCTCCATGCGGGCGGTAAGTTTGATCACTCCACCTACAAAGTTTCCGGTGGACTTCATGGTGTTGGTGTTTCTGTTGTAAATGCTCTTTCTGTTAAAGCAGTAGCTGAAATTAAACGTGATGGAAAAATTCATCGCCAGGAATACAAATACGGTGATCGTGTTGGCGAACTTGAAGTAATAGGAACATGCGAAAACACCGGAACTTCAATAACCTTCACACCAGATCCTGATATTTTCACAGAAACAACAATTTTTGATTATACCGTAATAAACAATCGCCTTCGGGAACTCGCTTTCCTGAATAAAAATATTCGTATTTATCTAAAAGATGAACGAACCGGTGCTGAGGATAAATTTCACGCTGAAGGTGGAATAAGTGAATATGTTGAATATTTGAACCGAAAACGCACACCTGTTAATGCTGTACCAATTTTTATAACAGGTGAAAAAGATATGGTTGAGGTGGAAATTGCCTTTCAATATTTTGATGGTTATTCCGAAAGACTTTTTTCTTTTGTTAATAATATCAATACAAGAGAAGGTGGAACCCACGTATCGGGTTTTAGAAGATCGCTCACCAAATGTATAAATCGTTATGCAAGTGATGATATCATCCCTAAAAATATGAAAGAAAAAATGGGTGGCGATGATGTCCGTGAAGGATTGACTTGTGTTATTTCAGTTCGGGTTCCTGATCCACAATTTGAGGGACAGACAAAAACTAAACTCGGTAACTCTGAAGTAACTTCCATTGTAGATTCAATATGTACTGAAAAACTCACCTTATTTCTTGAACAAAATCCTCTGGAAGCAAAGAAAATACTTACAAAAGCGGTAGAGGCTGCACGAGCCAGAGAAGCAGCAAAACGGGCAAGAGAACTATCCCGCAAGAAAGGATCAACCTCTCTTCTTATGGCTGGAAAACTTGCAGAATGTCAGGAAAAAGATCCAGCAAAACGTGAAATTTTCATAGTGGAGGGTGATTCTGCCGGTGGTTCAGCCAAACAGGGGCGTGACAGATCTGTACAAGCTATTCTTCCTCTTCGCGGTAAAATTATGAACGTTGAGAAAGCCAGATTTGAAAAAATACTTGGTTCTGAAGAGATAAAACAACTCATAGCTTCCCTTGGCTGCGGTATTGGAAGGGATGAATTTGATCAGGAAAAACTTCGTTATCATAAAGTAATAATTATGACAGATGCTGATGTTGACGGTGCTCATATTCGTACACTTCTTCTCACATTCTTTTACAGGCAAATGCTGCCACTTGTTGAGGGTGGTTTTATTTATATTGGCCAACCTCCTTTGTATCGTTTGGGAAGAGGCAAAAAAGAACAATATTTTCTTGAAGAAGAAGATCTTAACGCACATCTTTTTAATGAAGCCAGCCGAATTTTGAAAATAAAGGCAAATAGTGGTGAAAATAAAATTATTGAGCAGGATAATCTTATAAAAGCACTGAAAAAACTCTCTGTTTACAAGCAGGTTGTTGCATATCTCGGCAGGATGAATATTTGGGAAGATTTACTTTATTATCTCCTTGAGAATAATGTTCATTCGGCAGATCAATTCAGCGATGAAGAATTTGTTCAAAAACTTGTGGACGGTTTATCTCCTGAAAAACATATAATTGGAGATATTCGACCTTGCAGGTGGCGACCAAGCTGCTACGAAGTTGATATTGCTATTCAGGGTCAGGCTCAGATAATGATTACCCTTGGACCGCAAATTCCTCTTATTAATGAATTTCGAACAGCTTTAAGTCTGTTTGATGATATTAAATCGCTTCTTCGCTGTTCATTTACCGTGTTAAGAACTGTACAGGGATCAGATGATAAGGAAATACCAGCTGATAACTGGGATGAAATGATAAAAATAGTTCGTACTGAAACTTTTAAAGGCAGCCATCTTCAACGTTATAAAGGTTTAGGGGAAATGAATCCTGAACAGCTTTGGGATACCACCATGAATCCTCAAAACAGAAGTCTTATTCAGGTGACCATTGGGGATGCAGAACAGGCTGATGATATTTTTACAACCCTTATGGGTGATAAAGTGGAACCACGAAGAGAATTTATTCAAAATCATGCACTGGAAGTTTCCGAACTCGATATTTAATAGAAACTGTCAATATTTTAAAGCTTAGTAAAAAATCTCCATCTGCAAAACGTGTAAAATTTGTTAAATTTTGCAGCATCAAAGCAGATGAAAAGTTTTTATATAGTCATCAACATTTGGAATTCATATGACCACAGAAGAACAGGAACTGGAGCAACATCCCACTATCTCCATAGAAAAAGAGATGAAAAAATCCTACCTCGATTATGCAATGAGTGTAATCATAGGTAGAGCCTTACCGGATGTTCGTGATGGATTAAAACCGGTTCATCGTAGAGCACTTTTTGCGATGCGGGAACTCTCGGTATTTTTTAACAGACCATATGTTAAATCGGCACGTATTGTCGGTGATGTTATTGGTAAGTATCACCCCCATGGTGATACAGCTGCCTACGATACGATTGTTCGTATGGCACAGGATTTTTCCATGCGTTATCCACTCGTTGATGGCCAGGGAAACTTTGGTTCCATGGATGGTGATTCCCCTGCGGCTATGCGTTACACTGAAGCGAGAATGACCAAAATTGACCGGGAAATAGTAGGAGATCTTGAAAAAGAAACTGTTGATTTTGGCCCGAACTACGATAACTCCATGACAGAACCACTGGTTATGCCCAGTAAGGTTCCTAATCTCCTGGTTAATGGATCATCCGGTATTGCTGTTGGAATGGCAACCAATATTCCACCCCATAATCTCACCGAGGTTATGAATGGTCTGATTGCCATGATTGATAACCCCAACATTACTGTTCATGAACTGATGAACATTATTACTGGCCCTGATTTTCCTAAAGGTGCTTTTATATGTGGTCGTGCAGGAATACGTGAAGCTTATGAAACCGGACGTGGCAGTGTGCTTATGCGTTCTCGCACCCATGTTGAAAATATTAAGGGAAGTAAACGGGAAGCAATTATTGTAACCGAAATTCCTTACCAGCAAAACAAAGCAACTCTGGTCACCAAAATTGCCCTTCTTGTTAAGGAAAAACGTATCAGTGCAATATCTGAAGTTCGTGATGAATCTGACAGGCATGGTGAACGAATTGTTATTGAACTCAAAAAAGATGAAATCCCTGAGGTGGTAATTAACCAGCTCTATAAAATGACACCGTTGCAGCGATCCTTTGGTATTATCTTTCTTGCAATTGTAAACAATAAGCCAGAAGTACTCAATTTAAAACAGATTATTGAACATTTTATTCTTCATAGAAAGATTGTTGTTTATCGTCGTACCGCCTTTGAACTTCGAAAAGCTGAAGAAAAAGCCCACCTTCTCGAGGGCCTTAAGATTGCCATAACCCACCTTGATGAAGTTGTGGAACTTATCAAAAGTTCTGAAAACCCCGCAGTTGCCAAGGCGGAATTAATTCTTCGTTTTGATCTCTCTGAAATTCAGGCTCAGTCAATTCTTGATATGCGGTTGCAGCGTATAACCGGTCTTGAGCGTGATAAAATAATACGGGATTATAAGGAAATTATGGCCGAAATTGATCGCTTAAGAGAAATTCTTGGTGATGAATCTCTGGTTATGAAGATAATACGAGACGAATTTATCGAAATAAGAGATACTTATGGAGATGAAAGACGTACAGAAATTATTGATGCCGTAGATGAAATTCTTCCTGAAGATATGATTACTCAGGAAGATATGGCAGTAACAGTTACTCATACCGGTTACATCAAGCGCAATCCTGTAAGTATTTACAGATCACAAAGACGTGGTGGTAAAGGTGTTGTTGGTGTTAAAAATGTAGAAGAGGATTTTGTTTCAAACCTCTATGTTGCATCCACCCATGATACCTTCCTCTTTTTTACAAATCATGGAAAAATTTTCTGGCGTAAAGTGTACCAGTTGCCCCTTGCCGGACGAACTGCTCGAGGTAAAGCTGTTATTAATCTTCTCAACCTGGCAGAAGAGGAAAAAGTTGCAGCTATTTTGCCGGTTGTTGATCTTCAAAATGCTGAAAGCAATAAAACCATACTTATGGTTACCCGTCTTGGAAGAGTGAAAAAGACAAGCCTGCAAGAGTTTATTAAACCTTTGAAACGAGGCAAAAAAGCTCTTACAATTAATGAAGATGATGAGATTATTTCAGCTCACATTCTCAATGGAGATGACACCATATTCCTTCTTTCTAAAAATGGTGCCTGTATTCACTTTCACGAAAGTGATGTTCGCACCATGGGAAGAACCGCAGCTGGTGTTCGCGGTATACGCTTAAAAGAAAATGATTTTGTTGTTGGATCAATTGTTATCGACTCAAATTCTTCGATCCTTACAGTCACTGAAAATGGCTATGGAAAGAGAAGCCCTGTTGGGGATTATCGTATTCAAAGACGTGGTGGTCTAGGTATTATGGCCATTAAAACCAGTGAACGGAATGGATCTGTTGTTGGTGCCATGCAAGTTGATGATGACTCGGAAGTTATGTTAATTGCCGACTCCGGTAAGATGATTCGTATGCCAATGGGAAATGTTCGGGTTATAGGTCGAACAACACAAGGTGTTGGACTCATTAATCTTGCCAATAAAGAAAAAGTTGTTGCAATGGATCTTGTGGCCCCTGAAGATGATTCTGATGATGATGAAGTAGAAGCGGAACAGACAACAGAACAAAATAACGATGAGTGATGTTGAAGTCAATAAAGTCGCTGTTATAGGGGCGGGTTCCTGGGGGACAGCCATTGCCGGTATGCTCGCCGGTAAGGGCTTGCAAACAGTTCTCTGGGGGCACAATGAAAAACATGTTGCAGCCCTGAAGGCTGACAGGGAGAATAAAAAATATTTACAGGGTTATTCTTTCCCCGAATCTTTAAAAATTGAAGCAGACCTTAAAGAAGCAGTCACAGGCGCAGATGTTGTCTGTATGGTTGTTCCCTCCCATGGCTATAGAGCTGTTTTTAAAAAATTGGTACCCTATTTAAAAACAGGTGCAAGTATTGTTTCTGCCGTAAAAGGAATTGAAAATAGCTCCCTTATGACCATGACCCAAGTTATGAGGGATATTCTCGGAAGTGCACAAACTGCTAAAAATTTAACCCTTTCTGTGCTTTCTGGACCATCTTTTGCCAAAGAGGTGGCACAGGGTTTACCAACTCTGGTTACCATCGGCTGTGACGAGCTTGAAAAAGCAGTTTTTCTACAAAACGTTTTTGTTAGTGAACGGTTCCGTGTATATGCTGCTCAGGATATGATTGGCCTGGAAATAAGTGCAGCACTTAAAAATATTGTGGCCATTGCCGCAGGTATAAGTGATGGTTTAGGCTATGGTTTAAACAGCAGAGCTGCCCTTATAACCAGGGGGCTTGCCGAAATAACCCGTATGGGCGTGGCCATGGGAGCTGATCCTGTTACATTCTCAGGACTTTCCGGTATTGGTGACCTGGTTCTTACCTGTACCGGTGATCTTAGTCGAAATCGTACCGTTGGTTTAAAGCTTGGTGAAGGGAAAAAACTCTCTCAAATTCTTGATGAGATGGAGATGGTGGCAGAAGGAGTAAAAACCACCAGATCTGTTCATGATCTGGTAGCAAAGATGGAAGTGGAAATGCCCATACTTGACCAGGTATACCAAATTCTTTATAAAGGAAAAGAGTGCTCTAAAGCCGTATCCGATCTACTGACAAGAGATCTTAAAGTAGAATAAAATATACCTTTTCAGGTGATTGTAAAATGTCAAAAGAAGATGATGATGTTCGGTTTCTTGCTTATTTGACAGTTTTTCTTCTTGCTGCATCACTCTATATCTTTTCATCTTACCTGCACTACATTTTGGTAGCGGCTGTTCTTTCCCTTTGTACCAGTCATGGCTTGACGGCCCTTAATATTTTTTTTAAACGTCCTTCATTTGCCTTATTTATTCGGAATAAAAGTACCTTTCTGAGTTCCACTGTTCTTACCCTCTTTTTCCTCTGCCTTTTGTTTGCTCCGCTGGTTTATTTTATCTCTGAAACCTATACCCAGATGGCAGCCGTTGACCTCGATAACGTCAAAAACGTCACCATGCAGATGGTGGATGAGGTGGTGTCTTATACCGACAGAATTCCAATTGTTCATAACTTTCTTAACACCCTTAAAACAGAAGGTTTTTCTGTCTTAAAAGGAGTGTCCATGGAGACTGTTTATAAAACAGTAAACGGTGTGGCCACGGGTGCCGGAGGAATTGTTGTTCAAATAGGATGGATTCTAATTTTTTATTTTCTTTTTAACCTGTACGGAAAGCAGATCCTTGTATTTACAGCGCGTGTTATGCCAACCAGTTTTGCACACGAAAAATACTTATATCGTGAATGCACAGGTACTGTTGCTGTGGTTTTTTACGGAACTCTTTTCAATATGCTGGCCCAGGGCTTAGCCTTTGGTATTCTGATGGTTTTTATTGGTGGCTACAACTCCTTTTATCTTGGTGTGCTTGCAGGTTTTTGTTCAGTTATTCCAATAATCGGTGCAGCTCTTGTTTATATTCCTGTTATTGCCCTTGAGCTTGTTGCCGGGAACTATATAAATGTTGTTGCGATTCTCATTGTGGTCTGGGGAGTCATGGGATTTTTCATAGATAATATTTTGAGGATTATTTTTATCAGTTATTTAAAACGAATTTTTGGATTCGAATACACCATGAATGAAATATTGATCCTTCTTTCAATTTTAGCAGGAATTGCAAGTTTCGGTTTTTGGGGGATAATTATCGGTCCTTCCGTTATCGCCCTTAGTCTTGCTGCGGCAAATCTCTATAGTTCACAGAGTAATCACACGGGTTTCCCGAAAGAGAAAAGTGACTAACGCAGGTAAACTGCAAATAAGTGCCTTGTTGCTATTCGTAACATTTTGATATTGTCGCACTCTTATATATTCTTGTTTTTTATTGCTGGAATTATGGAGTAAGGCACTAAACACCTTTTTGTAATCATCTTACAAAAAACAAAAATAAAACCCCCTTTATAGTTATCTTCGGATATTGAAAAATAGTTTTATTTCAGTAGTATGTCGTTAAAACCTAAGCCAATAATTATTCTTTCCATTACGAAACAGGAAAGAACTCTGCTGTATTAAGGGTTCCACCTAATGCACGTTTTTTCTTTTATCAGTTTCAAGGCTTGGGTTGAGTTCAAAGAATTTGCCATAAAGGGAAATGTTGTGGATATGGCTGTTGGTATTATTGTCGGTGCAGCATTTGGAAAGATTGTCTCATCTTTTGTTGCAGATGTGATTATGCCGCCAATTGGTGTGATTCTTGGTGGGGTTGATTTCACAAGTTTGGGATTTACGTTGAAAGAAGCTGTGGGTGAAGTACCGGCAGTTGTGATTTCTTATGGGCAATTTATTCAAACAATTGTTGATTTCACAATTGTTGCTTTTGCAATATTTATGGCTGTTAGATTAATTAATTCACTTAAAAAAGCGGAAGAAGAGAAACCCGAAGAAGCACCAGAGCCATCTCCGGAAGAAGTTTTACTCACTGAAATCCGTGATTTGCTGAAAGCACAGAAGTAATTCAAAAACTGTTCTTCAATTGTGGCGGAAATAAGCGGATAGGAATTAAATATAGGCAACTGTATTCAAAGGGTGGTTTGAAGGTTGGTGTAAAGTGGGCGTTTAACGTCTACTTCCACGCCAAATCCTTCAGCCACCCTTTTTTTGTCTGACCTGTTTTTAGTGCCTTATTCCGTGATTCCTGCAATAAAAAACAAGAAGCTGAGGGAGGTTGATTGTAACCATATTGTTATGTTATGTCACCAAGGCATTTACTTGCAGTTACCTGTGTTCGACATATTCCTGTAATCTTTTGGATAGCATTTCAAAAACTTGTGACGATAATATTTTTCCTTATGTTATGTTGATTGGTGGAATCCTGGTGCAGAAGGCATTTGTGAGGCCTTTTGACCATAATATAATTATTGGAAAAAGATGAAAAACCACTTACGTTTGTTATACGTTGCAATTACTGTGATTAATTGTTTTCTCAGCCTTTTTTTTGCTAGACAGTGGACAAGAAGCCTTGAGTTACAGCGTATACAAAAGAAGGCTCGCAATTCATTGAACGTATATGTTGGTGATCTACAGAGTGAATTGGATAAATTCGAGGCATTACCACAAATCCTTGCAACAAATCCCCTTTTTGTTGATCTGCTCTTTCATCCAAAAGAGAAATTATTTTTAGATAAAGTGAACCATGAACTGGAAAAAATAAATACTCTTGCTGAAACATCAGATATCTATCTGTTGGATGCAAATGGTCTGACAATTTCCTCGAGTAACTGGCGGGGACCGATTTCTTTTATTGGTGAAGACTTAAGTTTTCGCCCATACTTCAAACAGGCAATAGAGGGTCACCCTGGCCGATATTTTGCCCTTGGTACCACTTCTAAAGTTCGTGGGTATTATTTTTCCGCTCCCGTTTACTCTTCCTCATCTATTGTAGGAGTGCTTACGGTTAAAGTTCAATTGCAAAGGTTGGAAGAGATCTGGGCCCAGGGCTCAGAAAAAATCATCGTCACAGACCCCGATGGTGTTATATTTATTACCAGTCAGGCAGCCTGGAAGTTTCGATCACTTCACCCTTTAAGCCAGGAAGCTGCTGAAATTCTACGTACCAATCGCCGCTATGGTGATATCCCCTTAGATGCATTAACAGGGACATCCATAGGTCATAACAGTAAAAACGATATGTATCTTGATCTCAAAGAAGATGCAGTTTCACCAGCAGAACAAAAAAGAGGTTCACGGTATCCGCATTTACTCCAATCCAAAAATATGCCGGATGCTGGATGGACTGTTCATATCCTCAGTGATATTTCCCATGTTGACAAGTATGTGCGTAATGTGGTGTTGCTTGTCGCCTTTCTTTTTGTGGTTCTTTTATTATCCGGTATGCTTTTTTATTTTCGTAGAAAAACGAATCATGAGCGGGCCTTTCACGAAAGGAATTCGCGCAGGTTGCTGCAGCAGGCCAACGAACAACTTGAACATCGGGTACAAAACAGAACGGAAGAGTTAAGCAAGGCGATAAAAAAGCTCCACGCAGAGGTGAATGAGCATAAACAGACAGAAATTGAACTTCGTGATACTCAGGACGGTTTGGTTCAGGCTGGAAAACTTGCAGCCATCGGAAAAATGTCAGCAGGAATTGCTCACGAAATCAATCAGCCTCTGGCTGCGATTCAGATGTATGCTGAAAATGCCACTGTTTTTATAGATAAACAACAACTTGATAAAGCACAGAGCAATTTAAATAATATTGTTGAATTAATCGGAAAAATGGCTGAGATTACCACTCATCTGAAATCATTTTCCCGTAAATCGCCTGGTGAAATTGGTCCTGTGCTACTGTCCGGCGTTCTTGAAAATGCTATGATTTTGCTTGATATTCAGGTAAAAAAATATAACGCTCTCATACAATATGATCTACCCGATGAAGATGTCTTTGTACTAGCTGACACTGTTCGACTGGAACAGGTTATGGTGAATGTAATTGGAAATGGGTTGGATGCCATTTCAGGGCAGGAGTTTCGTGAAATCTCCATCAAAGTAAAAGTCAGGCAAAAAAGCATTCGGTTTATGGTTCGTGATTCGGGGCCCGGAATTGCCAAAGAACATATTGATCAACTCTTTGATTCGTTTTTTACGACCAAGGAAGAAGGAAAAGGTTTAGGCCTTGGTCTCTCGTTGTCGCTTGCTATTATTCGGGACTTTGGGGGCTTTATCAGAGCGGAGAACTACCCGAAAGGTGGCACTATGGTTACCATCGGACTAACACGAGTATCCCCTGAGTTAATGGAGAACAAATGAGTACTAAGGGGCTGGTAATGTATGTTGATAATGATGAACATGTCTGTAAGGCGGCAGGCCAGTCACTGAGACTTGCAGGATACACAGTTCGTTGTTTCAGTGGAGCACAAGAGGCATTACGAGAAATATCACCAGAGTGGCCCGGAGTTCTTGTGACAGATGTGAGAATGCCGGGTATGGATGGAGTTGAGTTGATGTTACAGGTTATCTGCCAGGATCCTGATCTACCTGTGATCCTGGTGACAGGTCATGGTGATGTCAGTATGGCAGTGAATTCAATGCGGAAAGGGGCTTACGATTTTATTGAAAAACCTCTTTCATCCAAACATCTTATCAATGTTGTGGGTCGCGCCATGGAAAAACGCAGACTCATCCTTGATAACAGGGCACTTCGGGCTGAGGTTGAACGTAATGATGGACTGGAGTCCATTATCATAGGCCGCAGTGATAATATAGTTCAACTTCGTGAAATGATATTAAATATTGCAGACACTGATGCAAATGTTCTGATAACAGGAGAAACCGGCACAGGGAAGGAGCTTATTGCGAGTTGTCTTCACGAACAGAGCAGGCGCCGCAAGAGCCGCTTTGTGGCTGTAAACTGTGGTGCTCTGCCGGAGTCAATCATTGAAAATGAACTCTTTGGTCACGAACCAGGTGCCTTCACCGGTGCTGATAAATTACATATTGGTAAGTTTGAACTAGCCGATGGCGGAAGCTTGTTCCTTGACGAAATAGAGAGTATGCCGCTTCTTTTGCAGGTACGACTTCTTCGGGTTTTGCAGGAACATTCCATTGAAAGACTTGGTGGAAAAGATGCCATTGACCTTGATTTACGCATTATTGCAGCTTCAAAAGAAGATTTACTGCAATTAAGTGACAAAGGAGATTTCAGGGCTGATCTGTATTATCGTCTGAATGTGGTAACCATTGAAATACCACCTTTACGTCACAGGTCTGAAGATATCCCTCTTTTGTTCACCTATTTTCTTAATAAGGCTTCCACCCGTCTTGGTCGTCAGGCTCCAGAGTTTTCAACAGCATGGTTGTATCAGTTAATGAAGCACCCGTGGCCTGGCAATGTCCGCGAACTTCAAAGTGTTGCCGAACGGACTGCACTTGGTCTTGATAACACTTGTGAGATTATGGCAACGGATAGTGAGTCCACCACAAATCGACCATTAAAAAACCAGATAGCAGCATTTGAAAAGTGCGTTCTCGAACAGGAACTTGCCAGAAATAGTGGTAATATTACAAAGACCTGTAGTTCGTTACATCTTCCCCGTAAAACCCTCTATTATAAAATGAAAAAACATGACATGAAGCGTGAAGATTTTCTGTAAAAAAGAAACTCTTTTTTGTTTTATGGGTATTTTTTGACCCATTTGTGGTTTTGGTGTGTTTAGTAAATTGCACAAAAACCACCCCTGAATGTATATTTTTTATAAATGTATTTTTTTTTTACTACAGAAAAATTATTCTCTTTTAGCTGCTTAACCTGAATAACATCGTGCTTGTGGTACCACTTATTTGTTGAATAACTGAATACTTACATTTAGTGGTTTTTAATCCTTGTTCTCTCCCCCTCTTCTGTATTGTGCAAAAACAATGTCCCTTCAATAGTCATTTTGACTAGCTGGCACCTATTTTGCTCCTTTGCTTGTATTATGAAATTGTTGTTCACTGTTACGTTGTTGCAATTTTGCATCAATCCAATGAAAGGAGGAAACATGAAACATTTCAGCTTAATTGCCGTGAAAATGTTGATGGTATTGTTATTTGTTCTCGCACTATCAGCAACATCTTCCGCGCAAGTCCCTGCCAGCCAGTCACCAACACTTACAAAAGTGTTTGGGGATAAAGTACTGCGAGTTGGTGTCAATCCGCAGTTCAAACCATTTTCTTTTGAAAAGGATGGTAAACGTGTTGGGGTGGACATTGACATTGCCAATCTCCTCGCAGAAAAACTGGGTGTTACTGCAAAGATTGTTGTACCTAAATCTTTTTCTGAACTGATCCCCATGCTTCAGGAAGATCGAATCGATATTATTATCGCCGGAATGAGCATCACCTTTGATCGTGCGAAAATAGTCGATTTTTCCGAACCCTATTTTGATACGGGTCTGTCTATTTTATTCAACAAGGTTAAAACTGCCCGCCTTGGAATATCAGCAGTACCAAACTACGCAGCAATCATGTCTGAGCTTGCCCAAAATGGTAAGGCAGCCCAGCTCACAATCGCCGTTACAGATGGAAAATCTCCTCAACGCATTGTGCCCCGCTTTTTTCCACAGGCAACAATCAAGGCATATGCCACCAACGAAGAAGCAGCCCAGGCAACACTCAATGGTGATGCTGATATGATGGTTCATGACGAGATTTTTCTCAAAGTATGGCTTAAGGAAAATGCCAAAGATGCTCGATTTCGACTTGTTGTTCTCGACCCTCCGTTTAAGCCGGATTATTACGGTATGGCAGTGCGAAAGGGTAACCAGGATTTCTTAAACATGCTTAATGTCTTCGACCTTGAACTTCAGTCCAATGGATACATAGCCCAATTTATGGGGCGGTACCTTCCGGTTACGAAAAAGGTTGTTACCCAGAGCTATAACATAAACGAAGATTTTTACGGAGGAGACTGATATGGCTGGAAAGAAAAAAGGACTCGACCTGCAATGGAAGATCCTTATCGGCATTGTTGGCGGTATTGGTCTTGGAATAGGTATAAATATGGGAATGGGTGCAGGTATTGATTCCGGGCCCCTTTATGTTATGAAAACTGTCTTTGAGTATGGCGGCGAGATCTTTATCCGATTGCTGCGCATGCTCATTGTTCCCCTGGTATTTGCTTCCATTTTTATGGCTGTTGCTAACCTTGGTGATGTGCGGACACTTGGTAAAATAGGTGGAAAAACGGTCGCTTATTATATGTTAACCACCGCACTGGCCGTTCTTGCCGGACTAATCGTGGTAAATATTATGAACCCGGGTCTTGGTATTGATAAAGAGGCACTGTCTGCACTTAATATTACCACAGAGGTTCCCGCAAAGGTTAGTAATCAGGGCGTGGGTGAACGCAGTGCGTTTATTATCATTGTTGATACTTTTGTAAATATGATTCCTAAAAATGCAGCAGGTGCTTTTGCCACAGGAAATATTTTACAGATTATCTTTTTCACAATTTTTCTTGCCATCATGGCGTCAACTGTAGGGAGGGATTCGGAACCCCTTGTCAATGTGGTACATGCCATAGACAAGATAATGCAGAAAGGGATCATGGCTATAATGACCATTGCCCCTTATGCTATTTTTATGCTGGTCACGGCAATTTTTATGGATCTTGGTTTTGCGGCTTTAAAGGCGTTGGGAAAATATGCAGCAACGGTTCTTCTCGGTTTATTCCTGCATGGATTTGTGACTCTGCCCATACTTGTCCTTGTTTTTGGACGTTATAGTCCCATTCGTCTGTTCAAGGCTCTTGCTCCGGCTATTATGACTGCGTGGTCGACAGCATCGAGTGCGGCTACCCTTCCGATGACAATGAGTAACCTGGAAAAACGTGCTGGTGTTGAAGGACGAATCGGAAACTTTGTGTTGCCACTTGGTGCAACAATTAATATGGATGGTACGGCGCTGTATGAATCTGTGGCTGTTATTTTCATTGCCCAATTGCTTGGTGTTGATTTAACAATGGGAATGCAGATTGTCATTTTTATTACAGCATCACTTGCTGCAGTTGGTGCAGCAGCAATACCAGGTGCCGGATTGGTAACCATGGGCATTGTTCTCACCGCCGCCGGACTACCGCTGGATGGAATTGGACTGATTCTTGCCATCGATAGAATTCTTGACCAGTTTCGTACAGCTATCAATGTATGGGGTGATGCCACTGCAGCTATCGTTGTTGGACGTGCGGAAAATGCAATCCATGACGTTGTAGAGGAAGGTCAGGTTAAAACAAGCACTTCTACCGCATAATAATTAAAAGGAGAAAATCATGGAATTTCCCAAACAGATCCACGATTTTGTGCTGCACGATGTTGCAGGAAGCTGGACTTATAAGGGTAAAGAGTTGGTCAGTGCTCAGTACATCAGGCTTGGTTCCCGTATGAGCGTGTATATACAGACTATTTCTGATAAAGACGGGAATCTTCAGTATATGATTCGTTTGCGTGACAGTTATATTCGAGGTGGCATTCAGAACCTGGAAGAGGCTGTTCGAATTGTAACAGAAATTATCGAAGAGAATCAGTTGTTTATTGATCAATCTGTAATGTAGGGCAACTCCTGCTGTTCGTCTGGAACAGCCAGGTACAAAAAAGTGTACGAGGTGGCGTGAATCCCCGTACACTTTTTTCTTTTCGTCAGAATAATTGCTGATCTATTTTGACCAGTCATCCTCCTCAAATTCACTATGGTCCGGTTTGGGCGGTTTTTCCTCTTTCAGACGCTGGTTCAGCCAGATTATAACTTTGTCAAATTCACTGCGAAGTTCCGCGAGGGCCTTTCCACGGTGGCTGACTTTATTTTTTTCTTCCATTCCACATTCAGCAAAGCTTTTTCCAAAGGGCTCATAGTAAAAAAGAGGGTCATAGCCAAAGCCGGATTCCCCTTGCTTCTCTGTGAGAATTGTTCCCTCACATGATCCCTCGTAGGTAAGTGCGGGGCCTGATGGCACAGCAATGGAGAGTACGCACTGGAAAGCAGCTTTTCGGTTTTCCTGTCCCTCCATTTCTTTCAGCAGTTTTTCACAATTTTCCTCATCGGTGGCAGCCTCTCCTGCGTATCTTGCTGAATACACTCCGGGTTTACCTCCCAAAGCTTCCACTTCCAACCCTGAATCATCAGCAATGGCGGGTAGACCAAGGATTTTTGCAGTATGAAGAGCTTTCTTATATGCATTGTCATCAAATGTTTCACCATCTTCAATGCATTCTGGAATTGTACCAAAATCTCCAACAGATCTGATTTCAACGGGGAAATCTTTCACCATCTCCTGAAATTCTTTGACTTTGTTTTTATTGGTTGTTGCCAATACAATTAGGTCGACCATAAAATACCTCTTAAAAAAATATATATACGGATAGAGAAACCATGTAATCAGGAGGCAGGTTTTGCCTGACTCCGCTCCTTACGTAATTTCTTCTGTAATTTTTTATCATAGCGTTCCTGCTCGCTGTATATACAACCGCAATAGGGCTGCCGGTAAAGATCCATTTCGATTGCCTTATCTATTCCCTCCTGCCATCCTTTGCGAAAATCCTCATAGTAAAATTTCACACCATATTTCCCGGCCATTTTTTTGCCAATTTGGGTGATGGCTTCATGGTTTTGATACCTGGAGTACAGAAGGGTTGAAGTAAACGCATCTGCGCCAGATTTTGCTGCCTGTATTGCCGTTTTCTCAAGCCGCATATCATAACAGATAGCGCAGCGTTTCTTTTCCTTGAAGACCACTTTGCGGAGGTATTCGGTTAATCCATACTCTGATTCGATAATGAGTGGAAAATCCTGAGATTTTGCGAAATCCTGCAGAGTTGTCAAACGTTTTTTGAATTCACGATAGGGATGGATGTTCGGGTTATAAAAATATCCTGACACATCGATGTTTTGTTTACGCAATTTGTTTAATGTGTAAGTGGAACAGGGAGCGCAGCAGACGTGGAGGAGGAGTTTCATTTTATTTTGATTTTAAACTGTTTCGGATCAATATTATATTGATGAATCTTATAGTTAATTATTCTAAGGCTGGTATCAAGACTCTTTGCGGTTTTTGTCTGGTTTCCCCTATTCTTTTTTAATCCCTCAATAATAAGATCTTTTTCAAAATTTTCCACCGACGCAGACAATGATAATGGATTTCCACTGGAATTGATTGAATCGGATGTTTGCAATGTTGGTGGAAGGTGGTTGCCTTTTATGGTATCACCATCACAGATTAAAACTGCTCGTTCCATGCAGTTTTGCAGTTCCCTAACGTTTCCGGGCCAGTGATATTGGATAAGCATGTCGATTGCGGATGTCGATATTCGTTTAATGGGATGATTATTTTCAGCAGAATACTTTTCAAGAAAAAATTCGGCAAGCAGAAGAATGTCTGTTCTCCGCTCCTTAAGTGCCGGCATGTATACCGGAAAGACATTTAATCGGTAATAGAGATCTTCTCTGAAGATTTTTTCTTTCACGGCAGTTTCAAGATCACGGTTTGTCGCTGCAACCAATCGCACATCGCAAGAGATTGCTTTTCCGGACCCCAGGCGTTGAAATATTCGTTCCTGGACAACATTTAATAATTTAACCTGTACAGCAAGGCTGATTTCACCGATCTCGTCGAGAAACAGGGTTCCGCCTTCTGCTTGCTCAAAGCGACCAATTTTGCGTTCAGTGGCTCCTGTGAATGCGCCTTTTTCATGGCCAAAGAGTTCACTTTCTAGAAGGGTTTCCGGCAGTGCTGAACAGTTGACCACAATAAACGGTTTGTCTGCTCTTTTGCTATTATAATGCAGCGCCTTTGCCACAAGGGTTTTTCCTGTACCGGATTCACCCCGCAGAAGAACCGTTGCATTGGAATCCATCACCCTGTGAACCATTTCGTATACTTCCTGCATTCTGCTGGAATTTCCCTGGATACCATTTATCTTATTTTTTTCAGAGAGTTCTCTTCGCAGTTTCAGGTTTTCCACTCGCAGGCCTTCCCGTTCCTGGTTGACTGTTTGAATTCTGTGTGTGGTTTGTGCAATCAGGCTGCTTAATATTGTTAAGAATCGCAGATCTGCATCTGCCTGGTCGGATATCCCCTCTTTATATATCCGATCAATAGACAGGGCCCCTATGACCTGTTTGCCCTTCCGAATAGGAACACACAGAAAAGAACGAGCCTGGGTTGAGAGATCTCCTCTGGCTCGCGTTTTGTTTAGAAACATAGGCTCGTCTGCGATATGCGGAACGATAATCGGTTCCCCTGATGCAACGACTCTACCTGTAATCCCCTCCCCTATTTGATATTTTCCGCGTTTACGACCTTCTGCATTTATACCATGGGCTATTTCGATTTCGAGATTCCCGGTGCTTGGATTTATTATGGTAACAGTCCCGTTCTCCATTTTTTTCATGGAATCAATGGATGCCATTGTTGCTCCGAGGCATTCCTTGAGATCAGTGGAAGAGGCAAGGCTCTTTGTTATTTCATAAAGGCAACTTAAGTCTTCAAGCTGTGTCGTGATATCGTTATCTTTCTTCATTTCCAATAATTGTTTTCAAAAGTAGGTGTGCTCTCAGGAGTTTTTTTTTAACACCATACCTACTACATCTTTTAGACAATTATGTCACATCTTTCTGTGTGTTTTTTTACTTTATTGTTATATTTGTTTGGTTTTTCGGTTTTTAAAATTTCATTTCAGCTTCTTTTCGGAAGGGCTCGCAAGATATTGACACTTTCTTATTCAAATGGTAAAAGACTCCAATCTGGAGGAATGGCCGAGTGGTTTAAGGCGGCGGTCTTGAAAACCGTTGTACGAAAGTACCGTGGGTTCGAATCCTACTTCCTCCGCCAGACTTGGAGAGGTGACCGAGAGGCCGATGGTGTTCGCCTGCTAAGCGAATGTGGGGGTTAGACTCCACCGAGGGTTCGAATCCCTCCTTCTCCGCCAAATATAAAAGCCCGCTTTGCATGATGTGCAAAGCGGGCTTTTTTCATTTCAGAATGTATGGAATATTTTTACTCCCATACCCCATTTATTGTTTCCCCACAGCTACAG
Source organism: uncultured Desulfocapsa sp. (assembly GCA_947311475.1). Classification (GTDB taxonomy): domain Bacteria; phylum Desulfobacterota; class Desulfobulbia; order Desulfobulbales; family Desulfocapsaceae; genus Desulfocapsa. The sequence goes on along the minus strand of CAMZLK010000113.1, from coordinate 1,982 downwards.
CAGCATCCCCGGGTAAGCCTGTTTTTCCGAATATTGAAACCAAATCTGCTAATCAGTGTCGTACCACAGGAAGGACAGTAGGTGTTCTCACTGCCCTTTCCTGGAATATTCCCCTCATAGACAAAATGTAAGCCCTCTTCAAGGCCGATATCTCGTGCTATTCCAAGAGATTTTGCTGATGTCGGGCGACTATCCATCATTTTGTATGTGGGGTGAAACGCGGTTACATGCCAGGGAATATCAGGGCTGATCCCTTTGATAAACCTTGCTATGTCACGGAGTTCCTCCTGGGAGTCATTGAGACCGGGAATAAGCAGAGTGGTTACTTCAACCCATACTCCGAGTTCATACATGAGCTGAACATTGTCCAGTACAGGCTGTAATCTGGCTTTACATACTTTTTTATAGAATTCGTTTGTAAAAGCTTTGATGTCAATATTTATGCCATCAAGTACTGAAGACAGGTGGCGGCTAACATCTGGCATCATATAGCCGTTGCTGACAAAAACATTTTTCAGCTGTCGGTCATGGGCAAGCTTTGCACAGGCATGGGCAAATTCATAAAAAATTGTTGGCTCCACATAGGTGTAGCTGATGCTTGCACAATCTGCACTAACCGCTTCTTCCACGACAGACTCCGGTGTTCGCTCTCTACCGTTAATGTTACCCCCATGCAGATGAGGATATTGAGAAATGTTAAAATTCTGGCAGTGCAGGCAGTCAAAATTGCAGCCCACTGTGGAAATGGAATATGAACGAGATCCGGGCAGGAACTGAAACAGCGGTTTTTTTTCAATGGGATCAACATGTTCTGCCACCAGACGGCCATACACAAGACTGTATAGTCTACTGTTACGGTTTTCACGTACTCCACAAATGCCACGCTTTCCCTCTTTAATATGACAATTATGGTGACACAGATTGCAAACCACGGTGCCCTTTTCTCTGGCCTGGTAAAACATTGTTTCATGCATAATTGCTTTCTCCTTAACAACTGTCTTGATAGTTTATAACCGTGGTGGCAATACTGCTTCCCGGTACGGTCTTCTTCAATTGAAGAGATAGTTGGGAGGCGTTACAATGAAAGAAGCTTATGAGATTGCACCGCATTGAATTTCAAACTTCTCCATTTTCTCAATATAATATGCCGTGTCCTGTTTCAGGTCGATATGATCTGTTTCTACTTGCACTCCTGTTCCTTTGAGACAACTCAGAAAAAACGTTTCCTCCTGTATCGTAAAATGTTCTTTTGAGATAATGACAAAATACTGACCATAGGCCCTGAACTGCAGGGTGTCTGGATAGCGGTCCTGTATCTCGTAGGCAATTTTCTGCATAAGTATATTACCCTCTTCCCAGCCTTGGCGGTTATTATACTGTTGTAAATTTTTTATATGCAGATTGTGCAGACACTTGTACTCATGTAATTCCTTATTATTTTGAAGAATGATCTGCAGATAATCTTCATTGTATACGCCTGTAAGTTTGTCACTGAAAAAATAAGAGAATCTACGTTGTTCCATCTGGTTTTTGGGCAACTGATTGATATCTTCCCGATTCTCTATATTCTTGAGCACCTTGAGGGCGGCTGTAACGATATCCGGATCAAACTGGTTGCCACTGAGTCGTTTCAGCTCTTTAACAGCTTCGTTGATTGCTTTCCTTGGTTTGTAGATCCTGTTGGTGGTCATGGTATCAAAGGCATCGGCCACAGTAATTACTCGGTTTGCGAGGACAAAATCAACTTTTGCTTCCAGAACTGCGCTATGGATATCAGCAAAAGCAAAGGGAAGAATTTTAAAATGATAATCGGGAAGTGCGGTGTTGAGTAGCACATTGTCCTGAATAAGAACATGGGGTATTTTTCAGAATAGCTTGCCAAACTGACAGTCTTTGGCATATTGATTGGTCTCCTTTTGGAGGGCTTTTTTCTGCAAAAAAAATGGGCGGTGACGTTGTGCAAAACTTCACCGCCCCAATCG
>CAMZLK010000112.1 GCA_947311475.1 uncultured Desulfocapsa sp. | reverse complement strand
GTGACTTCAGATAAAAGCATGATATCTCTCAAACAATATTTACAGGATAACTAAGGATATCTTGTTTGAGAGAAAATGTCCAGTTTTAAACGTAACTTCTTAAAGTTGTTTTATAAAGGTGATAGGATAAAATCACCCTGCCCTTGTGGGGTGTTAGTTTGTAATACATAAGAGATCAACTTCCACCAGGGACACCTTCATGAAGCAGGAAACAAGAAAGCCAGCCTTTCTCAACAGACGCAGGTTCTTGCAAATTATAGCTGTTGCAGGGGCAGGTGCAGGCTGTTGGAAGCTTGGCCTGTTTGGGGCACCAAAACCACTGCAAGTTGCCCGCAGAAGCCAGCCAATTATGGGGACGGTGTTAAACTTCACCATCTATGGCCCAGATCGTGATACTTGCGAAGAGGCAATCAGCAACACCATTGTAAAAATGGAACTGCTTGAATCTTATCTCAGCAGGCATATGCAGAACAGTGAACTTGCAACGCTGAACAGAGCTGGCAGAATAGATAATCCCAGTGAACATATTCTTAATGTTTTAAGCATGGCCGGTGATATCTACAACAAAAGCTCCGGGGCCTTTGATGTTACAATGCTGCCACTGCTGAAGATGCATGAATCCATTCGCGGCAAAAACGATCACCCTGATCCAAAATACTTTGCTGTGACAAAAAATCTTGTTAATTTTGACCAGCTCCACATTACCAAAAAGAAGATACATTTCAAACAAGAAGGGATGGCGGTATCTCTTGATGGCATAGCAAAAGGTTATATTGTTGATCAGGGCATTGCCACTTTAAAAGACCACGGATTTAACAACGTCTATCTTGAAGTTGGCGGGGACCTCATGGTTTCAGGACAAAAAGACGCAAGTTCACCCTGGCGTATAGGTCTCAGGCCTCCAAGAACCAGAAAATCCCAAAAACCTGTCATACTGGAACTAAGCAACAAGGCAGTGGCCACCTCTGGAGATTATATGCAGGCCTTTACGGAGGATATGCGGCATCATCACATAATCCACCCCAAAAGCGGTTTTTCACCACTTGAACTGGCAAGCTGTACCATAACAGCACCAAACGTTGCCCTCGCAGACAGCCTCTCAACTACTGTCATGGTACTTGGTAAGGATGATGGCTTTGATCTTATCGAATCCATTAGTGGCTGTGAGGCTTATGTTGTTGATAAGAAACTGAATCATGCGAGCACTACCGGATTTTTTACCTGATATGAAAACTATTCGAATAAAGAAAGGTTTGGATATTCCCATCTCAGGACGCCCTGAACAAAAGGTTCGGCAAGGCAACAGGGTGAGCCAGGTTGCCCTTATTGGCGATGATTATTTCGGGATGAAACCCACCATGCTGGTCAAAACCGGCGACAAAGTACGAATCGGCCAGCACCTTTTTACAGACAAGAAAAACAAAGGCGTTCACTTTTGTTCTCCCGGTTGCGGTACGGTTATTTCCATAAACCGTGGAGCAAAACGAAAACTTGAAACCATTGTGATAGCACTTGAAGGTGAAGATAGTACTCTTTTTCTTGATCCATCATGCCAGAAGGCACAAGACCTTAATGCAGAAGAAATCCGCTGCCTGCTTGTCGACTCTGGAATGTGGACTGCATTTCGCACTCGTCCTTACGGGAAGATTCCCCCTGTCAGCACAAGCCCTGCATCACTTTTTATCACAGCAATAGAGACATCTCCCCTCGCCCCCGATCCACAGACTATCATATCCATATCACCAGATGAATATCAGCTCGGTCTAACAATACTTCAAAAGCTTTTTGACCGGCCAATCCATTACTGCACAGGAGCCGAAGAACTCCTTGCAGTCGAAAAATTAAGCGGGATTGAGTACTGGAAATTCCAGGGGCCTCACCCTGCCGGTCTTGCTTCCACCCATATCCATTTCATCGATCCGGTGCATGAAGACAAAACAGTATGGCACATCGATTATCAGGATGTGATAGCTCTTGGCCACCTCTTTATCACGGGTCATTTATATACTGAAAAAATTATTTCCATTGCAGGCGCTTCCGTACACAAACCAGCACTGATCACCACCAGAACAGGTGCCAGCCTGCCTGACATTTGTGAGCGGGAAATTTCAGATGAAAAGTTAAGAATCGTTTCAGGATCTGTGTTGAGCGGACGCACATCCGAAGGAAATAATACGTTCCTGGGACGTTACCACAATCAGGTGTCGGTGTTAACAGAAAGTAACGGCCGCTCGTTTTGCAACTGGCTTATGCCCGGTGCCAATCGTTTTTCCGTAAAACCACTTTTCCTGTCAGCATTACGGATGCGTCTCAGCCTACCCTTCAATACCGCTCTCTGGGGAGGAAAAAGGGCAATATACCCGCTTGGCACCTACGATCAGGTTATGCCGCTTGATATTATTGCAACTTCCCTGTTAAAAGCGCTGAATGTCGGCGACACAGAGAAATCAAAAGATCTCGGCTGCCTTGAACTCGTTGAAGAAGATCTCGCCCTCTGCGGCTTTGTCTGCCCTGGTAAAAATGAATTTGCATCCGCATTGCGTCAGGTACTGACAGCCATTGAACGTGGCGATTAAAGGTGTAACAGATAATGAAATCATTACAAACAATCTGCCGCGATGCTGAGCGTCACTTCCAAAAAGGAAGCCGTTTAGAACGATGGTACCCGATATATGAGGCCATGGACTCCTTCCTGTTTGGAAGCAGTAAGACCACGTCACTTGCCCCCCATGTGCGGGATTCCATGGACCTGAAAAGGATTATGGTAACAGTGATTCTCGCCCTGTTACCCTGCGTACTCATGGCAATGTGGAACACCGGTTATCATGCAAATTCTGCCTTGGTCGCTTTGGGGCTTTCCGAACCTGCTGGCTGGCGCGGTCTGGTGATGGCCCAGATCGGTTGCGATCCAAACAATCTGCTTTCCAATTTTTCCCATGGCGCACTCTATTTTCTCCCTGTCTATATCGTTACCATGCTGGTTGGCTCCATATGGGAGGCTGTCTTTAATATTATACGGGGACATGAGTTCTCAGAGGCCTTTTTAGTCACCAGTCTGCTCTTTGCACTCACCTTACCGCCTTCAATTCCGCTTTGGCAGGTTGCGGCAGGTATCAGTTTTGGAGTTATTTTTGCAAAAGAGGCCTTCGGCGGTGTTGGTCGAAACTTCATGAACCCGGCTCTCGCTGCACGTGCCTTTATCTTTTTTGCCTACCCTGCACAGATGACTGGCGACATGATCTGGACAGGAGTGGATGGCGTAACCAGTGCCACCGTGCTCAGCCAATTTGCTGCAGCAGCACCTGGTGCACCGATGGATGCTCTGTCCTCAACCTGGCTCCAGTCTTTCCTTGGCACTGTTCCCGGATCCATGGGTGAGACCTCAACACTTGCCTGTCTGTTTGGCGCATTTATTTTATTGCTAACCGGTATAGCTTCCTGGAGAATAATGTTGTCCATGCTCCTTGGCGGTCTTCTCTGCGGCAGTCTTTTCTGGTTTTGGGGAAGTGCAACAAATCCCATGACTGCAATCCCGCCCCACTGGCATCTGGTACTTGGAGGCTTTGCATTTGGCCTGGTTTTTATGGCGACAGACCCGGTATCAGCGGCCCACACGCCAATGGGACAATGGATGTTTGGCTTTTTTATCGGGGCACTCGCCATTCTTATTCGCGTCGCTAATCCCGCTTACCCTGAAGGTGTTATGCTTGCAATTCTGCTCGGAAATGTCTTTGCCCCACTGTTTGATTACTGCGTTATCCAGGCGAATATAAAGAGACGGAGGTTACGGCATGGCTAAAGATTCCATATTCAGATCCTACTATACTGTCCTTCTCCTCGCTCTGGTTTGTTCTGCGTTAATTGCCGTTACCGCTGTGGGGTTGCGTCCTCAACAGGAGTCTAATCGACTGCAGGATCGTAGAAAAAATATTCTCTACGCGGCCGGACTTTATGAAAAGGGAAAAAATATTGATGAGCTTTTTGCTCCCATAGAAACACGCTATATAGAACTTGCCACAGGTCTTTATCTTTCTGCAGAACAGTTGGATTCAAAGTCTAAACCCAAGGGCCGTGTCCTTGAAAGTGAAGAAGACATTGCCGGTTTACATCTGCTTGAACAATACTCCCCGGTTTATCTGGTCAAACAAAACGGGAAACTATCGCAAATTATACTTCCTGTACGTGGCAAAGGACTCTGGTCGACTATGTATGCGTATGTGGCAATCGACAGTGATCTAACCACCATTCGGGGAATATCCTTTTACGAACATGGAGAAACTCCGGGCCTTGGTGGTGAAATTGAGAACAGAAAATGGCAGGAGGGCTGGCAGGGAAAGAAACTCTACACACCGGATGGTGGAATGGAATTGAGGGTTATTAAGGGAACAGCCGAAGCAACAGGAGATAAACGCCTTTATCAAATCGATGGACTCTCAGGTGCCACGCTCACAGCCAAAGGTGTTAGCAAACTCATGGAATTCTGGTTTGGAGAGCATGGTTTTAAGCCCTACCTTCTTCAATTAAAAAACAGGGATAAATCTAATGGCTGATACAAAAAAAGAGCTGTTTTTAATACCAATATTTAGAAGAAATCCAATAGCGCTTCTGGTTCTTGGTGTCTGTTCAGCACTTGCCGTAACGGGGCAGATGATTACTGCCTTTGTGATGTCCATCTGTGTTATGCTGGTTGTGGCATTTTCCAGCATGACAATATCCCTGGTTCGCACCCAGATACCGAGTAGTGTACGGATCGGTCTTCAGATAACAGTTATTGCAACACTGGTTATCATGGTTGACCAGATTCTCAAGGCATACGCCTTTGAACTCTCAAAACAACTCTCCATCTACGTTGGCCTCATCATCACCAACTGTATTGTCATGGGTCGGGCCGAGGGCTATGCCATGAACAACACACCCATATCGAGTTTTATAGATGGAATCGGCAACGGTCTTGGCTACGGTTTTATACTTATGTCGGTGTCTTTTGTGAGAGAACTTTTAGGAGCCGGCACCCTGTTTGGCTACGAAGTCCTGCCACTCACAAGCAATGGCGGCTGGTATGTTCGAAACGGTTTGCTGGTTTTACCTGCCAGTGCTTTTTTCCTTATTGCCTTACTTATCTGGCTTCTCCGTAGCCTTGATCCAGAGCAACAGGAGAAAAACTAATGGCTCATTATTTCGAGATTATTATACGATCCATATTCCTGGAAAATCTGCCATTGAGCTTTTTTCTCGGGATGTGTACGTTTCTGGCCATCTCAAAAAAAGTAAAAACCGCAATGGGGCTTGGTGCAGCAGTGCTTTTTATTATGGTTATCACGGTTCCCATCAACAATCTCATCCTTAATTATATACTAAAACCCGGTGCTCTTACCTGGGCGGGAAAACCCGATCTTGATCTCACCTTTCTTGGCCTGCTTACCTACATTGCAGTAATTGCAGCGGTGGTGCAGATACTTGAAATGGTGCTCGATCGTTTTGTCCCTGCTCTCTACAATACTCTTGGGATTTTCCTGCCGCTTCTCACTGTAAACTGTGCAATTTTTGGGGGCAGTCTCTTTATGGTGGAACGGAATTATACCTTTGGAGAAAGTGTTGCCTATGGATTTGGTGCAGGAGGAGGTTTTTTCCTCGCAGTGGTCTGTCTTGCAGGTATCAGAGAACGTCTGGAATATGCGAATCCTCCAGCGGGTCTACGGGGATTGGGCCTCACATTTATCACCACAGGACTCATCGCCATTGCGTTTATGGGACTGGCCGGCATGGAATTATCGTTTTGACGGAACCGAGGAGCACATCAAAAGGTAAAGCAAATGAATGAAATATATTATGGTGTAATTTGCTTTTTAGCTATTCAGTTTATCCTGGTAACCCTTATCGTCATTACCAAGAAGACACTACTGCCCGGTGGTGAAATAACGATTAGCATCAATAATACAAAACAATTTACAGCAGCTCCTGGCGGCAAACTACTAACCACACTTGCCGACAATGGAGTAATACTTTCCTCAGCCTGTGGCGGTGGTGGAAGCTGTGGGCAATGTAAATGTATCGTAAAAGAAGGAGGCGGCAGCATCCTTCCCACAGAAAGATCCCATATTAATAACCGGGATGCCAAAAAAGGTATGCGGCTCTCCTGCCAGGTACAGGTCAAACAGGATCTCAAAATTGAAGTTCCACAGGAAATGCTTGAGGCAAAAAAATGGCATTGCACGGTAGCTTCCAATAAAAATGTTGCAACTTTTCTGAAAGAGCTCGTTATAACTCTACCCGAAGGTGAAAACGTTAATTTCAAATCCGGCGGATATATCCAGATTGAGGTGCCACCACATTCCATTGAATATTCGGATTTTGACATAGACAAACGATTTCTTGCAGACTGGGAAAAGTTCAAAATGTTTCAATACAAATCTCAAGTCAAAATTCCCGTTACCAGGGCCTATTCCATGGTTAATTATCCCGGTGAAAAGGGAATAATCAAATTAAATGTCCGTCTCGCCAGCCCACCACCAAATTGCGCAACATGCATACCACCAGGTCAGGCATCGTCCTATATTTTTAATCTTCATCCCGGAGATGATGTTACCATCTCAGGGCCTTTTGGCGAATTCTTCATGGATGACAGTGATTCAGAAGTAATGCTTATTGGCGGCGGTGCCGGTATGGCTCCCCTGCGCAGCCATATTTTTGATCTTTTTAAGGGAAAACATACCAAAAGAAAGGTCTCCTACTGGTATGGCAGCAGAAGTCTTCAGGAGATGTTCTACGCAGAGGAATTTGCAGAACTTGAACGAGAGCATGAAAATTTTACTTTTCATCTGGCCCTCTCCCAGCCAGATCCTGAGGATCACTGGACAGGATATACCGGATATATTCATCTTGTTGTCCTTGAGAATTACCTGAAAGATCATCCAGCTCCAGAAGACATAAACTACTACCTCTGCGGGCCTCCGATGATGACATTATCTATCTATGATATGCTTGATAATTTAGGTGTCGAAAAAGAAAACATCCATGCTGATAATTTTGGTTAACTGTTTGGTATAAAAGAAAAGAAAGATAGTATACTATTTTTATTTCAAGCCCAAATTGCTAATGAGACAACAATGGCAGACTTAATCCTGATACTCATACTCACATTTTCTCTCATCCTCTTCACTGCTGTACTCATCAGCTACTGCAAAAGAAGGCAAAATAAAACGAAACACGGCCTGACCGGTATGTGCCATCAGAGTGGTGGCACCATGTGTAGCAGTTGCAGTTCAAAAATCCAAAACAGGCCCAAAGGGACAAAGGAAGAAAACTATTCCACCGACATTCACGATCGTAATAATTAAATAAATCTGTTTGAATGCATAAGCAAAGGAATGTGCGACGAAAAAGACCTCCTGTGATAGAATGGCATAGAAGCCGGCTGTCTGTGTAGATGATCTCACAGAATCATAGGTCACAAGGAGGCCTTTTATGAACAGTATGCACTTGCATCTCTATTTACAGGTTGTTGTTCAAATACAGGTATAGCAACGATTCTTCTGGCCTCATCCAATGGGCTGCCAAACAACCCAATACCCATTAAGCAATCTCTTGTAAGCATAGTTGCCATGCTCTGAACCATAGGGGACCACGATAAAAAAACAAAACGGGCAAAAAACGCAGAATTACTAAGATAGAAGAATCCAGGGATGATGAGGGGCACGCTGCTCATTGAAGAAATGAGTTGCAAATTTTTTCGTGGTCTGTCCCCTATTCTCGTACAAAGATAAAAGCTATCCCACATCACATTGAATTAGCAGTAAAAGCAAGGGATTAAATCAAAAAAACATTGCCCATAAATAGAGAAGTAACTATGCAAACACAAACAGTGAAAGAAAAAATTACAGAAGTTGTTCTATCACAACCGGAAGATGCATCTTATGAAGAAATAATGCGGGAGCTGGCTTTTGAGAGAATGGTTGATCGTGGTTTGACTGATGTTCGTGCCGGTCGGGTTATATCGAATGATGAAATGGCTGGCCGGATCAGAACATGGCAGAAATAAGATGGTCACGCGAGGCTGAACAATGGTTACGAGAGATTTATGAATATATCTCTCGTGACAATCCCACCGTTGCCGGTAAAGTCGCCTCCGGCATTTACGATAAAACTCAACTCTTGTGCGATTTCCCTGAGCTTGGCTATAAATACCGTGAAGAGCCGGAAGGAGAGGTTCGTATTCTCCTTTATGGTCATTACCGGATCGCCTATATCATCACTGATGATTTTATTGATATCTTAGGAATTTTTCACGGTGCATTGCAAATTGAAAGATACTTGCTCTGAGAAGATCCAAGTCCTTCCTTACGACAGCGGTTCGTCTGGGTTTGGGTTGTGATTCTAATTGCCGGGTGCTTTGTCGAACCGCTACCTTGTCTGGGTTCCGGGGGAGTTCCAAGTCGGTTTGGACATTTGGCGCAGACCGAAAAAGACCGGGCTGCGCAGGGGAAGCGGGTTTGGTTACACCCAAACAAACCCAGAAACCCCCCCCCCCCCCCCCCCCCCCCCCCCGACAAACTTTGTTAGATTGGAGAAGCGGTTAAGCAATAACTCAGCCACCCGTAACATAATGTCAACGGGTGCACATAAAAGGTCTTCCAACTCTGTTTCACGGTTGTCATTCACTTACTATATAAGATTCTAAGACGGTACTCATTTTTAAATGCAGAATAATAAAATAACATAAAATAATAAAGCACTTCCAAAAAGTACAATAGAATATGCATCATAAATACTGAACTATTTAAAATCGTCAAAGGATGTCTATAAAACTAGAAAACTAAGAATTGCAAATTAAATCTAAGATGTCAAATAATTAATTACTTGAGGCTAACACACAAAAGGCGCTTTGGTTTAAATGTGAAATCATGATTGCTATTCATTTTCTACACCATATAATTTAACCTAATAAACTGGCAATAAATATTACAACTTTCCCAAATCTATATTTTCAAAATAAAGCTTTACATTATTATTTCCCAACATAAGACTTAACTAATTCAG
>CAMZLK010000111.1 GCA_947311475.1 uncultured Desulfocapsa sp. | reverse complement strand
CTTATCTTTCCAACGTACCCTAGTACGCCGAAAAGATAAGAAATTTCCGTGCCTCGAATATGAAGGTTTTTCCAAGTCCATCTTGTTTTTAACCTTTTTACGAGTCCATCAAACTTAAATTATCAGCATAAGCAACAAGGCACTTACTTGCAGTTTACCTGCGTTAGCCTTTCTGGCTATGTATCTATTTTTACAATTCCCGTTAGTCTGCACACTATGTATACGGTGCGGCCGAGCTTCAGTTGTGTTCCTTGGCCATACCTGCTACATTAGCTCGCAGAAAAATAAAACAAAATTTAAGTTAGGAGCCTGCCTGGGGATTCCCTTTTGTTCAAACGCTTCAGAATTATCAAAAAATAATGCCCGGACAAGCTTGTAGATAGAAAAATACCTGTAGAATTATGCACTATTCCAAAGTTTGTCTCCATACATTCGGCTACGAATTACCACCGCATATATTAAGTTCTGATATGATAGAAGAGCGGTTGGCTCCCCTTTATGATCGACTGAAACTGCCTGCTGGAAGACTCGAGCTTATGAGTGGCATTCGGGAAAGGCGTTTGTGGGAGCGCGGCACCAGACCAAGCCAGGGGGCAGCACTTGCCGGAAAAAATGTGCTAAAAAAAGCGGAGCTTGATCCCGATACTATTGAATGCCTCATTTTTTCTTCAGTTTCCCGGGATATGATGGAGCCAGCCACAGCTTCATTTGTACATAATCAACTTGGGCTATCGGAAGATTGTCTGCTCTATGATCTGTCGAATGCCTGTCTTGGATTCCTTGATGGCATGGTGATGCTGGCCAATATGATAGAGCTGGGGCAGGTGCAAAATGGGCTGGTGGTTGCTGGTGAAACTGCTGAAGAGCTGGTGGAATCAACGATTCAGGCCTTGCTTGATGATGAAAGCCTGACGAGAAAAAAGATAAAACCCGCCTTTGCATCTCTTACCATCGGCTCGGGATCAGTGGCACTTTATATGTGTAATGATTCTTCCAGGATGAATAAACCTCGCCTTGTTCATGGCGCATGGAAGGCAAATACCAGACATTCAGATCTTTGTCAGGGTGCTCAAAGCAGTGGCGAAACCACTCTTATGAACACCAATTCCGAGGAGTTGCTTATTCGAGGCGTTGAAACAGCTCATTCAACCTGGAAAAAATTTGCAACTACTCCCGGGTGGAGTACTGAAGATATAGACAGGTTTTTCTGTCATCAGGTCGGGACAGCCCATGCACGGCTCCTTTTTGACACCCTGGGACTTGAATTGGAAAAGAATTTTGAAACCTTGCAGATACTTGGCAATATAGGCTCTGTGTCTGCACCCATCACCATGGCCATGGCCATTGAGCAGGATTGTTTTTGTCCTGGTGAAAAGGCTGCCATGCTGGGTATTGGCAGTGGAATTAATTGCCTGATGCTGGGAGTAGAATGGTAAATAATTGGTCACAGTGGCCCATCTGTACATGATCGAACCTGGACATATAGGGCGAACTATAATGCCCAGGTTCGATCATGCACATATGAACCACTGTGACCAATTATCAGTGCCTTGCTCCTGAAAAGCTGTAATAAAAAAACAAGGGAATCAGAAGTGTTCCAAATTACAATTATTAGCATAAGCAACAAGGCACTTACTTGCAGTTTATCTGCGTTGGTAAATAGCCGGTGAGAAGGCTATGAAGGCAGTTTTGACAGATGAGCAGGGAAAGAATTTACTGCAACTTGCAAGGCAGACCATTGCAGAACGATTAGAGCAGCAAGTCCAGTGGGAAGCAGCACAAGATGAAGCACTTGATACTGCCGAGTACGGCACTTTTGTAACGCTTAAAATTAAGGGGGCTTTACGGGGTTGTATTGGTAATCTCTTACCAAGTGGTTCAGTTGTAGAAGGTGTAAAGCGAAATGCAATAAGCGCTGCCTTTCATGACAGTCGTTTTTCACCACTGACCGCTGCAGAGCTTGAGCAGGTTGAAATCGATATTTCAGTACTCAGCCAGCCACAGGTTCTGGAATATCGGGATGGTGCCGATCTTATCAGTAAATTACGGCCGGGAATAGATGGGGTTATTTTACGTCTTGATGGTGCAAGTGCCACGTTTTTGCCCCAGGTGTGGGATCAGTTGCCTGCACCGGAGCTTTTCTTAGGGCATCTGTGTCGCAAGGCGGGGCTTGTGGATTCTGCCTGGAAAAAATCCCACCCGGAAATCCAGATTTATCAGGTGCAATGTTTTGAAGAGGATGAAACATGAAAGAAGTGATTCTCAGTGAGAAGTTGAGTGAAGAAATCCGTAAAATATATGAAGCAATGGAATCCGACTACGATGAAGTAGCTAAAGCGCTGAATTTCAGCTGTGACGGTTGCTCTGACAATTGCTGTGATTCCTATTTTCTTCATCACACGTATACCGAGTGGGCCTATCTCTGGAAGGGCTTTCGTGAGCTTGACGAAGAGAGACAGCAGGAACTTATGGAACGTGCCAGGAAATATATCGTAGAGTGCGCAAAGGCGGAGGCCAGAGGCGAGCGCCCTCAGGTTATGTGTCCTTTGATTGATGACGGTCGCTGTTCCCTTTATACCCACCGTCTTATGGTTTGCAGGACTCACGGAGTGCCGGCTTCAATGCGGCGTCCGGACGGGCAGTGTCTGAGTTTCCCCGGTTGTTTTCGTTGTCAGAAAATCGTGAAAAAGAAATTTGTTCATGATTCTCAGGCTCCACATGTGGAGCGAACCCCGCTTTTACAACGCTTGGTCGGAGTTGAGAGGGAACTCATGGGAGAAAAGCTTCACCTCTATCCACGGGTAAAACTCACCATTGCCCAGATGCTGATAAATGGACCTCCAACCATTCCGACACCTCATTGTGAGCGGTCTGGAGACAAGTCCAATGTATAATCCAGGTGAAGAGATTGTTCAGATTGTTGACCGTGATAATCTGGAAATAGAAGCCCTCCCCAGACGCATTATGCGTGAGAAGGGACTCATTCACCGCGCCTGCTATATTCTTGTTTTTAATGACAAGCGGGAGCTTTTTCTACAAAAACGGACAGACACTAAAGATGTATATCCCTCCTGCTGGGATGTGGCCGCAGGAGGTGTTGTACTTGCCGGGGAATCCTATGAAAAATCTGCAGTACGAGAGCTTGCAGAAGAACTGGGTGTTTCCGGTGTCTCTTTAACCACTCATTTTGATCAATATTATGAAATGGATAGCAACCGGGTCTGGGGACGGATCTTTTCCTGTGTTCATAACGGCCCTTTTCAGCTACAGAAAGAGGAGGTAGCATTTGGCTATTTCATGAGTATCCCAAAGATTTTTCAATTATCTGAAAAAGAAGACTTCACCCCTGACGGGATTGATATGTTACGCAAGATTGCCCCAAGGTTTCCCCAAAAATGAATAAAAGACAAATTAAAAGACGACAGAACAGAAGAAAGACACTTCGTACTATTCGGAGATTAGGTGTTGTTTCGACGGCAACTTTTATTCGGCCTGTTACAACAGCTGTAAAAACTGTCGCTGTGGAAGAGAACCCCTTAAAACATAGAGAAAAACAACAAAGAAAACATTCTGTTACCCAGGATTCCAAGAATAAAAAACCTAACAGAAAACCAAAAAAATGGACGGTGTCACAATTTCCTGTGGATTCGGAAGAGGGCAAATCCCGGTTTCATGATTTCAGGCTTCCACCAGGGCTTATGCACGGAATAGCAGACCTGAACTTCAGATATTGTACACCTATTCAGCAGGAAGCATTGCCAGATGTTATTGCCGGCAAAGATATCATCGGAAAAGCTTCCACCGGAACTGGGAAAAGTGCAGTGTTTCTGATTGGAATCTTTGCCCGACTCATCCGCGAGCAGCAAAAGAAACGAAAGAATGGTACTCCCCGGGCGCTTATTATTGCACCAACAAGAGAGCTTGTGATCCAGATTGCAAAAGATGCAAGAGTTATAGCAAAATATCTGCCCATGCGTGTTGCAGAGGCTTACGGCGGAACAGACTATGAACGGCAACAGAAGAATATCAGGAATCGGCCGGTGGATATTCTAGTGGCTACACCCGGACGTCTGCTCGATTTTTCCCGCAAGCGGGTGGTGAATCTTCGTGAAGCCGCGATAATGGTAATTGATGAGGCTGATCGCATGCTTGATATGGGATTTATCCCGGATGTTCGCTCAATCATTCATCAGATACCCAATAAAGACAAGCGGCAAACCATGATGTTTTCCGCAACCATTACAGAAGAAGTTTCACGTTTAGCATCCCAGTGGTGTGTGAATCCTGTTTCAGTGGAAACCGAGGCTGAAAGGGTGGCGGTTGAGACGGTAACACAGGTTGTTTATACGCTCACAAGAGATGAGAAGTATCAGGTTTTATATAATATTATCCAAAGTGATGCCTGTGACCGGGTCATCGTATTCACTAATATGAAACGGGATGCGAAACGACTCAATGAGCGTCTGCGTCGGGACGGCATCAACTGTACTTTGCTGACGGGTGATGTTCCGCAACAGAAGAGAACAGCACGTCTTGAGAGTTTTCGAAATGGAAGAATTCCTGTAATGATTGCAACGGATGTTGCTGGCCGGGGAATTCACATCGATGGCATCAGCCATGTTGTTAATTACACCCTTCCCTATGAGCCGGAAGATTATGTGCATCGCATTGGACGTACTGGTCGTGCCGGGGCCGATGGGATCTCCATAAGTTTTGCGGATGAGGAAAGCTCGTTTTATTTGATGGATATTGAAGAATATATTGGAGAAGCACTTCCCTGTGTAGCACCTGCGGAAGAGTTGCTGGAGCCGGTTGTGCGTAAGAAGTAGATAGTCAGCATTGAAAAAACCTTATTGAATTGAACTGAGTGTTCCTCTTTCCGCCTAAATAACAACTAGTTGAATGTTTATAGTGTAACTAACTGGTGCATGTTTTATGAAAAGTTCCTACATTCCCATTCTGTTTTTAATGCTGATCCTTTCCGCCTGTTCTGATAAAGCACCAGATCCAATTTCAGTGAAGCTACCCACATATAAAATTAGTTATCTCAGTGAAATAAAACCGCTTCTGGATAAGCGTTGTGCCGTGTGTCATTCCTGTTACAACTCTCCCTGTCAGCTGAAATTGAACTCTTTTGAAGGGGTTGATCGGGGCGGCAGCAAAAAATCAGTTTATAATGCCACCCGCTTGAGCACCATGGATCCGACCCGTCTTTTTATTGATGCTCGCAATACGGAAGAGTGGCGTAGAAAAGAATTCCATACCGTAATCGAAAGTGGTTTTTCCGATGGCTTGAACGATTCACTCATGCTGCAAATTCTGAATCATAAAATGAAAAACCCGGAGTCCACAGGAGAGTATCGTTCAGAGGCTGATGATCTGACTTGTTCCGAGACATCAATTGAGCTTGATGGCTATTTATCGAAACACCCCAACCGTGGTATGCCCTTCGGCTTTCCGCCACTGAAACAGGACGAGTTTGAACTGATCGCCGGCTGGCTGGCCCAGGGGGCCCATGGCCCAACAGATGCTGAACAGCAGAAGCTGACAACACCTAAAAAACCAGATGTAGAGCAAATAGTAAAATGGGAGACCTTTTTTAACAATAATGACCCCAAGTATGCAATGACAGCCAGGTATATCTATGAGCATTTGTTTCTGGCCCATATCAACTTTAATACTGGTACCAAAGAATATTATGAACTGCTTCGCTCCACGTCCCCCCCTGGCAGCCCCATTGATCTGATAAATACAGTTCGCCCCTATGATGATCCGGGTGTGGAAACCTTTTATTACAGGTTCCGGAAGATCCATTCGACCATTGTCCATAAAACCCATATGGTCTTCAATCTTGATGATGCTCAATATAAACGGTTCAATGAATTATTTGTTGAACCGAAATGGCTGCAAGAACCACATCTTGTAGATTACGATCCTGTTGACAGTGCAAACCCCTTTGGAACTTTTGAACAGATCCCACCGCGTTCCCGTTATCAGTTCCTGTTGGATAATTCCCATTATATCATCATGACTTTTATTCGAGGTCCGGTTTGTCGCGGTCAGATTGCTTTAAACGTAATCCAGGATCATTTCTGGGTTATGTTCCAGGATCCGGAGCATGATTTAAGTGTTCAATACCCGGCTTTCCTGAAATTGCAGAAAGACAACCTGATTATGCCAATTGATAAGGGCAGTAAGTTTCCTGTCCTGGATTTGATTGGTAATAAATACAACAAGGCTCTCTGGAATTATTACGATGCACGTCAGAAGTTTTACATGGCACATCATTTTGATGGCCAGGGCTATGATGCTATCTGGAAAGGAAACAAAGCATCGGACAGCCCGGTATTAACGGTGTATCGTCACTTTGATAGTGCCTCGGTACATAAAGGCGTTCTTGGTGACCTTCCCCGAACCATGTGGGTTATGGATTATCCGCTGTTAGAGCGCATCTATTACGCACTTGTTGCAGGATTTGATGTGTACGGAACACTGGGCCACCAACTTGCAGTCCGATTGTATATGGATGGATTACGAGAGGAAGGAGAGAGTTATTTCCTCGGTTTTATGCCGACAGAAAAACGCAGACCCATGATGGAGTCCTGGTATAAGGGAGTGGATTCCAGTAATGTTGTATATTATGATGCAGGGATCCCTGGAAAAATTATATACAAGACGGAGGATCCCAAAAGAGAATTCATAGAAAATATTGTCAATACTCATATCCTGCCTGAAGTTGGTATCAGTTTTGATAGAGTTAACTACCTGGATGCCGGGAAGGAGTTTCCGCCTCTTCCTGACAAGTATGAAAGCATGGCTGATTATCTCCAGGCATTTCAGTCTGTTTCTAAACCCGGGACTGAATTCTTTTCACTGGTAAATGATTTTAATGCCAACGTGGTTTATATCCGTATCCGGAAAAATGATGGAACAGATGCTGTTGTCTCGATGGTAATAAACCGCTGGCATGATAATGTCACCTTCCTGTTTGGTGAAAAATCCACCCTTGATCCTTCTAAGGATAATGCTGATTTTCTTGAAGGATTTTATGGTTCTTATCCGAATTATTTCATAGATATCCAGCAGGATGATTTGCCTGACTTTTTTGATCTGTTAGCCAATCTGGCTACCTTTTCCTATGAGGAAGCCAATAAACGATTTCATAAATATGGTATCAATCGGGCCAATAAGGATTTTTGGGAGCATTATGACTGGTTTCAGGAACGTTTCAATCAGGATCAACCGGTGCAGTCCGGGTTATTTGATTTGAATCGCTATTTTTATGATGCCTCCACGACCTCTGTTTCAGTAGATTTTTAGTGCCTTACTCCTGAAAAACTGTAATAAAAAAAACAAGAAAACCGAAGTGTTTCAAATTCAAATTATTGGCATAGGCACCAAGGTACTTGCTTGCGGTTTATCCGCGTTAGCAATTTGTATTCTGGATGCAGCTGGCTTCTACGGTTACAATGAAGATCTTTTGTCTGTTGTGGACAGTTATAAAGTCATAAGCCAGTGGCAGGAACGTTTACATACCAGAGACGCAAAATGTGTAAATACTCAATAATTATTCTAACCTGCATTTGCTTTTCCTTCTTGGTCAAGACCCAGGCGTGGGGCGAGCAAACAATTATTGGGGAAACTGCCTGGATAAGAGTTGGTGGTGTTTCCTTCCCCTATCTGGCCAGAATAGATACCGGTGCCCGTGTCACATCCATTCATGCAACAGATGTGAATATTACCGGCGGCAGTGAAGAACCTGAAAAGAATATCGGCCGGAAAATCACCTTTACATCAGTGAATCGTGAGGGAAAAAGTCAGCAGCTAACCGGAATTATAAGAAGAATCAGTTCAGTGCGAAACAGCCAGGGAATAGAGCAGAGATACGTCATAGAGCTGGCTTTATCTTGGAAGAATGTGAATAAAACGGTGGAAGTGAATCTGCGGGATCGTTCAAGGATGAATTACAAATTACTTATAGGGCGGAATTGGCTGTCAGGAGATTTTCTTGTGGATGTGGATCGGAAAGCTGGTAAAAACGAAATGAGATAATCCTGTAGTTCCCATAAAATGGTCTCATCAGTCAAAAACAAGATTTTGTGTTTTTATTGCAAGTGATGGTAACTAGAGGATTTTTATGGTGGGGAGGATAGAGGGATTTATTATTCATACATTGCTTTTCAATTGCTATATGGGATAGACTGCTAATATTGTTTTGAGTGATTTGTATGACTTCCCACCATAATAATTCCGGTATTACAACATGGCGAAAATTCTTATTGTTGATGATGATCCACATATCTGCAGGATACTTGTAGAATATCTTGAGGACACCGGACACAACCCCACTGCTGTTCATACACTAACCGATGGTTTGAAAAGTATCACTGAAGCAGTTTGGGATGTTGTTTTGCTTGATGTCCAGTTGCCAGATGGAAATGGTCTTGAATTTTTACCTCACTTCATTGAGTCAGCTTCATTACCCGAAGTTATAATAATTACAGGGCTTGGGGATCCTGATGGCGCAGAAAAAACAATTTTGAGAGGAGGGTGGAGCTACATTGAAAAACCTGATATCCTTAAAGATTTATCTTTACACCTTACTCGTGCAATTCAGTACCGAGCAGAAAAGAAGATCATAAAACATGAACCGGTTGCTCTTAAAAGAAACAATATCATTGGCAGCAGCAAAGTGATGAATGAGTGTTTTGATCAGATTGCAAAGACATCTTCTTGCGATGTTAATGTTCTGATTACCGGAGAAACGGGTACTGGTAAAGAGCTATTTGCCAGGGCAATCCATGAAAACAGTAGTCGGGTAAAAGGAAATTTTGTGGTTGTTGATTGTGCATCGCTTCCGGAAAATCTAATTGAAAGCACATTGTTTGGGCATGAGAAAGGTGCATTTACTGGTGCTGATACCAGGAAAAACGGATTAATAAACTTTGCCCATTGCGGTACTCTGTTTCTTGACGAGGTGGGAGAGTTGCCTTTACATCTACAGGCAAGTTTTTTGCGGGTTCTCCAGGAGCGCAGTTATCGTCCACTTGGTGCGACTGCGGAGATTGGAAGTGATTTCAGACTTATTGCAGCAACCAATCGTGATTTGGATGAGAATGTAAAAAGAGAGTTGTTCAGGCACGATCTTCTCTTTCGGTTGCAGGGATTTTCAATTGAATTGCCACCACTCAAGAAACGACTTGATGATATCAGGGAACTGGTGAATTATCGAATTACTGGGTTATGTGACCAATACGCTCTTGAGACAAAGGGTGTAGCACCAGATTTTATTGAAGCTCTTGTTGCTTACGAATGGCCTGGAAATGTGAGGGAATTATTTCAAATTATTGAACAGGTCTTTATCAACTCCTTTCATAGTCCAACCTTATTTGCTATTCATCTCCCAGAAAAAATTCGTGTTTGTCAGGCACGCTCTAGAGTTAAATCAATAAAAATAATGGATGGTTCCGCAAATGGATCCGATGCTTTTGTACCATGGAGAAGCTATAAAAATACATTTGAGGAATCATATGTACGAGACCTGATGCGCCATTCAAAAAATAATATTCAGATGGCCTCCAGGGTTTCAGGTATTTCCCGTACTCGCCTCTATCAATTGCTGCATAAGCATGATTTACACCCTTCCCGCTCTTCAAATAAAACCCTTCTGTAACATACTCAGGATTGTTGCTTCACAGATGTGCACAAAAGTTAACAGTGTTCTTAATTGTGAACACTATTGATTGCCTGATAGATTACATTCTTTTTTAAATATCACGGTAAAACGGTCACATTGTGCTGAATTGATAAGGCTTCTAGAATATAACATATTTTTTGGCACACTCAATGCAACGAGAGAATAATATTCATTACTGACTGTTGGGTGACGAATTTTCTTTAGTGTCTTACTCCATGATTCCTGAAATAAAAAAACAGGTAGCGTAGACTCCGAGAAACTGAGGAAGGTTAATTACTATCATATTGCTACGTTATACCACTAAGGCACTTACTTGCTGTTCACCTGCGTTAGTTGTATAGGTTTTTGAAATGAAAACAAATTGAGGATGTGAATGCTAAGACTTGTCCGAGAATAGGCATTTTGGTCAAAATCGAAGAATTTTCGAAAAATAAGCACAGCATATGTGTGATATAGCAAGCATTATTTTTTTACAATTCTGAAGAGTTTGGGCAAAAGGGCATTCTCGGACAGGCTCCTAGGAAATCTCAAAGTAGGCATGAAAATAGGTGGTGGCTACATCATCATGGGGCTTATTCTTTAGTCATGGCTACTTTCTGGCAAATCAATCGTATGCCAGAAGTAAATCAACGGATAATGTAGTTACGTGCTCTAACGGCAAGATCCATCCTGATGATGCTGAACGGTATCAGGCCTGGAAAATAGAGATTGAACCATCACTGTGGAGCTTAATAATATTAGCACAAAACTGGACAAATCCCAAAAATATTCAGCAGTGTTCGGTTAGAAAATTGCATCCAGAATAATAAGTATAATTCAGGTTCCCAAAAGTCCCACTGCTGTCATCCCCGAGTGTGGTTATCGGGAATCCAGTCATGTCTCGGCATAGATTCCCGATAACCACACTCGGGAATGACGGACAAGAGTGTTTTTCCTGGGTTTTATACCTATGCAATTTCTTAACCGGATACTACGGGGTAAGTTACAAGTGACACAAAGTATTCTTCGCAATTTAAGCAACGAAAAGCTGCTGCAAAAACAATTGATCTATCAAAAGAAAATGGCGGCTCGCTATCTTGATATTACCGATTCGCTTATTCTCACTATTAACCGGGATGAAACTGTAACCGATTAATGTCTTGGTGGTATAACGTAACAATATGATAGCAATTAACCTTCCTTAGTTTCTTGTTTTTTATTGCAGGAATCATGGAGTAAGGTACTAAAAACCATTAAACTCTGGAAAGAAAACATGACATTTCAACTAGAATTACGGCAGAAAGCCAAAAAGCAAGCTAAGCAACAGATTGGTGAAAAATTACTAAAGTCACAACATAACGACCCTCAGGTTCAGGAAATCATAGAAGAATTGCGAATTCATCAGATTGAACTTGAGTTACAAAATGAGGAACTTCGTCAAGCCAGCAATGAACTGGAAGTTGAACGCAATCGATATGCTGATCTCTATGATTTGGCTCCGGTTGGTTATTTTACACTGGATCTGGAAACCAATATTGTTGGAGTTAATCTGACTGGTGCTCTGATGTTCGGAGTAAATCGGAATCTGCTTGTAGGCCGAAAATTTACTGCATTTCTGGATCCTGGTTACCAGGATCTGGTTTTTCGCTGTTTTCGCAAGTGTAAGAATATAGGGGAGCAGGTAGCCTGTGATCTAATATTGCAAAAGCAAGACGGTGCATCTTTTTATTATCATCTCCAAGGCAGTATGATGGAAACTGCAGAGACATCAGATCTCTGTTATCAAATAGTTCTCAGTGATATAACCATAAGGCATAATAGTCAGACAGCTTTGCGTTCTTCTCATGACCAATGGGCGCGAACCTTTGATTCCATTATCGACCCAGTGACTGTTCTGGACTCGGATATGCGGGTTTTAAAAGCCAACAAAGCTTGCGTTTTGCTGTTGAAACAACCGGTTTCTGCTCTCACTGGCAGGTTGTGCCATGAAATATTCCGTAAAAAGAGTCATGTCTGTACTGAATGTCCGGTCAAACAGGTATTGCAAACCGACAAACCTGAAACCATGGAGATCACCAATGATGTTTTGCAGAGAACTTTTCAGGTTACAGCTTCTCCTCTTTTGGATGAAAACGAGCAACTTGTTGGAGTGGTTCATATTGCAAAAGACATAACCAGGCAAAAACAGCTTGAAAAACAGTTGCTTCAAGCTCAGAAAATGGAAGCCATTGGAACATTGGCTGGTGGTATAGCCCATGATTTCAACAATATTCTCACTGCTATTATGGGATATGCGAACCTCGGGATGCTACGCCTCCCTGGTAACGATAGTGATGTTGTTTTATGTTCTGCTGAACAGAACAGGAAACTAAAATTTTATTTAAATGAAATCTTTACTGCTGGTGAACGGGCTGGAAAACTGGTGTCCCAGATACTCTCTTTCAGTCGCCAGAATGAGGCAATTCATCAAGCCATAGAACTTGCTCCTATCGTGAAGGAATCCATCAGGTTTCTTCGCGCGACCTTGCCGGCGACAATCATAATAGAGCAGTATATTCAGGCGGAAACGCCCATGGTTCTGGCTGATCCCACTCATATTCACCAGGTGTTGATGAATATTTGCACAAATGCTTCCCATGCAATGCAGGATCAAGGGGGCATTCTGAAAATAGAACTAAAACAATTCGATCTTCCTGAGAAAGATACTAGTATGTATCACGATATTGATCCGGGTAGCTACACAGAACTGTTCATTAGTGATACCGGGCATGGTATGAACAGAGAACTGCAGCAGCGTATTTTTGATCCTTTTTTTACAACCAAGGAACAAGGCGATGGAACCGGTCTTGGATTGTCTGTGGTGCATGGCATTGTGACTCAAATTGGCGGAACCATTATGGTTGATTCTACCCTTGGCAAGGGAAGCGTTTTCAGAATACTTCTTCCTGCAGATGAGGGGGGGGGAGAAAATAGTGAATCCAGAGAAGAAACAGGTGCTATTTCTGGTGGCAATGAACATATTCTCCTTGTTGACGATGAAGAGATGCTCCTTGAAATAGGAGAAAAGTTTTTAAAGTATTATGGTTATCGGGTCACCATTTGTGCCACTGCAATAGATGCCCTGAAACTTTTCAATAAGCGTCCTTATGATTTCGACCTGGTGGTTACCGATCAGGTAATGCCCGGAATGACAGGTGACCAACTTATCAAGGAACTGCTGAAAATTCGTTCCGATATCCCCATTTTCCTTACCACAGGTTATAGTGAAACCATTGGTAAGAGACGGGCGCTGGCCATGGGAGCTAGTGCTTTTATTATGAAGCCGATTATCATGGAGGAACTGGCAACTGCCATTCGGGAGACGCTTGATAAAGAGTAATTTTTCCCTCAGAGAGTACATTATCGACATTTCTGGCGGTGTGTTGCGCTGTTGTTTGTGGTGCTTGTAACTGATTTGACTTCTGAATACTATCGCATGCCCTTATAGATGTTTTCTCTGGCCTCGCGACAGGCACAGGCCATCTCAAAGGCAACATCTTTCCCCCATTTTTTTTCAGAAAATTTAACACTGACAGCTTTTCTTGTTACAGGGTCTCTCCAGCAAGCCTGCCATACAAATATTTCTTTTGATGGACCGCCACGCCCCCATTGTGGAGTCCTTGAGACTCCCAATACACCGCTTTTATTATTTTTAAGCGGTTTGGTTCTGGTTTTATCGACAGGCCACTTACCTTCTTTTTTTAATTTTAAAAGCTGTTTGTCCCGAAAAAGAACTGCCTCATGCAGCGCCTTGCCTCTGCTTTTATAATCTCTGATTGTAAATTCAGCATTAATACTTGGCCTGCCGTTGCACCAGCCAAGGCGCACATTAAAACCCGGAAGACGCGAGGAATGTTTCCATGTCAATTCCGTTATTCCAAACATATCTGTAGCGGTAATCATAACTCAAATTGTCCAGCACTGGTGCAGAAGATGGTTCCTTAAAGAAAACAGCAATTCTAAGTATGATGGCGTCGTAAAAACTCTCCACCTGTTTCGTTACTGCAAATATATCATTTTAATGATTTCCTTCTAACACAAAAAGGAAGCTGTTGCCACTGTTTCGTGCTACGTTGTGGTGAGTGTGTGGGGAGGCTTCCGGATCTCCTGTTCCGCTGACTATGAAAGATCCATGTCTGGTGGATGTGGCGTGTTGTCATGTGCTGGTTGCATAAAAGCCTGTATGGCCATGATGAAATTCCAGGTTCAGGATTATTCAAGGTACTTGTAGAATTCTCCAATATCCTGACGTTCTGTCCGGTAAGCATTCACAGGTGAGTCAATATCTGGATAACCAACAGAGAGTCCGAGTATTAATCGTTTGGAAGCAGGGATGCCAAGGCATTCTTTAACTTCATTTGCATAATCGGTTACAAATGCCTGTGGAACCGTGGCTAGGCCTTTGGCATGGGCTGCAAGCATCAGGCTCTGGGCAAAGAGGCCTATATCAAAAAGAGACCATTCGCTTAGAGAGGCATCCTGAAAAAGATAGATGGCGTGGGGGGCAAAGTAGAAGTTGAAGTTTGCCTTTTTGGCTTTGAAAATCATTTCAGGGGTACCAAGATCAATACCGGTGAGTTCCAGCCGTTTGGCCATAAGATGCTTAATATTTGCATCTTCTTTTTCTGGCCAGGATGTAGGTGCAGCAAGATCCGGGCTGTTCTCTTTGTTATCTTTCAACAGGTCAACAAGGGTTTTGGAGAGTTCTTTCTTCTTTTCACCAGATAATATAATAGCTTCCCAGGGTTGAGAGTTCTTGTAGGATGGACTCCAACGGGCGATTTCTATCAGTTCTTCCAGATCTTTTCGGGGGACTGTGTCTGTGGTAAATTTTCTGATGCTTCTACGGGTTTTGATGCATTCCAGAGTATCCATGGTATGTATTATATGGGTTGAAGGGATATTAGGCTGACGATTGAAGGATTAATATCTGGTATCCCCGGTTCGTACAGCTGGATTTACAATTACCTTGCTTTGATAAACTCGTAGAAAGTAAAAGTGAAGTTTTTACGAATCCATCAGGTTTAATATGAATAAATGGTTTAACATAAAATGTCCAAATAATTCTCCATGTTTTAAACAGCAATTCTAAAGAGTGTTTTCATGTTCAGACATTGGCATAGCTGGCTCCGGAAAAGCCGTTACCGTGAAGTTTCAAGAGTCTGTGTACCACTGGTTACTGGCATGGCAGCAACCACCGTTATGGAGTTTACAGACAGGATTTTCCTCTCCCATTACAGTGTTAATGCAATATCCGCCGTTGTTCCTGCAGGTGTTACCGCATTTTTGGTCCTGTCGTTCCTTGGTGGTGTGGCTGGCTATGTTTCGGTGTTTATTGCGCAGTATCATGGCGCGGGCAGGTTTGAAAAAATAGGGGTAACTCTTTGGCAAGGGCTGTTTTTCACTCTTCTCTCTGGTTTGATTCTTCTGTGTATTGGTCTTTTTGTCTCCACCCCTCTTTTTGAACTGGTTGGGCATGAACGGGATGTTCGTCTTCTCGAAGGATACTATTTTACAATTTTATGCCAGGGCGGGATACTGCACGTGGCCATTCAAGCCTTGTCTGGATTCTTCACCGGTCGCGGAATGACCAGAGCTGTGATGATTGCTAATATTGTGGGAATGGTGACGAATGTTCCCCTTAATTATGCATTGATTAATGGTTTGTGGGGGTTTCCTGAACTGGGCATTCGAGGTGCCGGCATTGCCACCGTTGTTGCATGGGGAGTCACTGTTATGTGTTTGGCGCCGCCTATTTTTTCCATCCGTTTTAGAGATGAAATAAAATTGTTTCAGACGATCAGGATTGATCTGGATATATTGGGCAGGTTGTTGAAGTATGGGGTACCCGGTGCCTTGCAGTTCTCTTTGGATATTTTTGCCTTCACCTTTTTTATCCTTATTGTTGGGAGAATGGGGACAATTCCCCTTGCCGCAACGAACATTGTTATTTCCATTAGCTCACTGGCCTTTATGCCGGCTCTTGGGTTTTCTTTTGGAATGAGCAGTTTGACAGGACAGGCCCTTGGCCGCGGAAAGCCCCAAGAGGCGAGGGCTGCAGCCTGGAGTGGGATCCATATTCTCATGGTGTATACCTTATCTTTGGGAACTCTTTTTGTGTTTACACCAGAGTTTATAATTGAGATGTTTATGGATGCTGATGAGATGGGTGCAAATTATGAAAGTATTCTGCAAATGGGTTCAGTGCTTCTTGGTATCGTTGCCATATATATCCTGCTGGATGTTTTCTATATGATTTTTGCGGCTGTTTTAAAGGGTGCCGGGGATACCCGATTTCTTCTCACTGCCATTGCAATTGCATCACTTTTTTGTATGCTGCTGCCACTTTTTGTGGGAATCAACTATATGGGCATGACTATTTATACGGCCTGGACTTGTGTTGTTTTCTTTATCGGAACACTTTGCCTTTTGGTCTCACTTCGTTATCGTGGTGGAAAGTGGGAGAAGATGCTTGTGATTGAGAAGTGATTATTGATGGCGTTGTAAAGACTCTTTAGTGCCTTACTCCTGAAAAACTGTAATAAAAAACAAGAAAATAAAAAGTGTTTCAACTCAAATTATTAGCATAAGCAAAAAGACACTTACTTGCAGTTCACCTGCGTTAGTTATTTTTTGCAGGGCTCAATGGCTTTCATTTTTGATATCTCTATGAAAATGTGTAACTGTTTCAAAGTCGGCACTAATCAGTTTTGCAAGGGCCTCAACAACAGCAACAGAACGATGATGGCCTCCGGTACAGCCAATCCCAATACGGAACTCTTCCTTGTTGCTCTGTTTGAGCTGTTCTCCAAGAAACTTTGTTGTTCTGTGCAAATGTTGAAGAAATTCCTTTCCGGTCTCATTATTTAATACAAATTCGGAAATTGACGTCTCAAGCCCGGTGAAGGATCGAAGGTTGGCATCATGAAAGGGGTTGTCTAAGAAACGTACATCCACCAGAAGGTTTACATCTTGTGGCGATCCGTACTTATAGCCAAAAGAAAAGAGTGTGATGGGAAAGGTTGTTCCTGAACTGCTTTTCATTGTTTGGCTCCCAATATATCATCTCGTGTATAGATGGCTGTGACTGGACAGTTATCCATCTGGTTCAGTTGTGCAAACTGCTTAATATTTTCTACGCCATTCCCATCAAGACTGTCAATAATAATTATGATCTTAACAATATATGCCCCAAACTGAATTACCTCTTCCAGTGCGCGGATCAACTGGCTTCCCGTTG
This sequence comes from uncultured Desulfocapsa sp., assembly GCA_947311475.1. Lineage (GTDB taxonomy): Bacteria > Desulfobacterota > Desulfobulbia > Desulfobulbales > Desulfocapsaceae > Desulfocapsa. The sequence goes on along the minus strand of CAMZLK010000111.1, from coordinate 818 downwards.
ATACCACATCTCCGACCAAAGCCACCCGATCACCCGCTTTGATGCGTGATTCTATCCACTTGGGCTCTTGGATGTTACCTTCTTTACGCATGGAATCACGGATATAGAAGACTCCGATTTCTTTTAAAAAAGCCGCCCGGCAGAGAACAGAAGAAATTGGGTGCCCTGGTCCTCCAAGGGCACAGATGTTAAGATTCTTGATTTCCTCATAAACAAGCTCACCGGAGAGCTTAATTCCTTGATGTTTAAGAGAAATTTTAAAAAAATCAAAATGGTCTGTGATGACTCCTGAGGGGGTGCGAAAATGTCCCTTTCTTATATAGGCACGTTCTGCGATTAATTGCCTTAGTTCTTCTCTACTGCCAGTCATGATCCACCTTTCCTTGCAAATGGTTAAAAATATATTCACGCTAATATCTAAAAGCTATTTGTGGATTGTGCAATGGAGATTGCCAGTTTCGAAGGTAAACTGTTTATTTTGTCATAACTGATAAACGCGTAAAAAGATTAAAATCCCGATGGCTAAGTAAAGAGCTTTATCTGCGAGGCGCACATTTTTTGTTTAATTTAGGCGTACTCAGTCGTGTCCGGTTAGGATTTTGCATGTTTAAAAATAAACAAATTTTCTCAAAATAGGGGCATTTTTTTCTTGACAAATAAATAATTTTTCGCGGCCAACCTCCTTAAAAGAACAATCTTTTAAGGAGGTTACGACAATGCCCATAAAATGTTATTCGCGGCGGCATATAGCACCGACGCACAAACTGTTACTCAAACCATTACAGCAGATCTTGATCAAAGCACCGCCGCTCAAGTCG
>CAMZLK010000110.1 GCA_947311475.1 uncultured Desulfocapsa sp. | reverse complement strand
ACCCCGCCAAACCCCAACGAACGGGCCTGTGCCTTGTTGGTTATGCTAATAATTTGATTTTGTAACACCTTTGATTTTTTATTGCCTTACTCCAGCAAACCCGTACTAAAAAAATAAGAAAATCAAAAGTGTTTCAAACTCAAATTATTAGCATAAGCAACAAGGCACAAGGCACTTACTTGCGGTTTATCCGCGTTAGTTAACTTGTTCTCGCATTTTTTTGCTTGGTCGAAAGCTGATCATTTGTCGTTTTTTAATGGTGATTGTCTCACCTGTTCGTGGGTTACGTCCACGGCGTGGTTGTTTATCACGGACATTGAATGTTCCAAAATGGACAAATTTAATGGATTCACCATCAAGAAGACGCCGTTTCATTCTGTCCAGAAAGGTGTCTATAAGCTCTGAGCAAGTATTTTGAGAGTATCCAAGTTGAGTGGTGAGGGCTTCGGCCAGTTCTTTGCGTGTGAGATTACCTTTATTCATATTATCCTTCTCTGAGACTTCCATTGAATTTGGATGTCAGTGTATTTATAATTTTTATATGACTCTTATTAACATTTTTTTCTGTAAGTGTCTTTGTCGGAGAACGATACGTTACAGAGACAGCAATACTTTTTATTCCATCATCCAGAGCTTTTCCCTGGTACACATCAAAAATTTCACAGTGCTCAATGAATTTTTCTTTACTGGTACGGATTGTCTCAAGTATGTCACCAGCTTTGACAGCAGAAGGTACCAGCAGTGCAATATCTCTTTTAACAGCAGGGAAAACAGGAAGCTGTTGAAAACTCTTTGCAGCAGTCTTTAAGTTGCAGAGCAATTCAAAGTCTAGGTCAATGAAGAAAACGTCCTGTTTAATACCAAATTCCTTTGCAACTTCAGTTGATAATTTACTGAGTTGTCCCACTATCCCTTTGTCCGAATCAAGGATAAGACACTGGGAAGGATCGCTGAAAGTCTCCTGTTCATTTTCGACAGGAGTGCGGAAAGTGATGGCATCACTACCGCAACCGTAAAGACGGAGTGTCTCAAGGAATATTTCCGCGACACCTTTTGCATCAAAGATATCAACAGCGTCTTCGGAATAGTATAAGGAAGATGCTGTTCCAGACCGTTGTCCGCTAAGAATACAAGTCAGTCGTTCTTTCTCCTCAGGCTGTTCATCTTCTCCCTGAGGAGTAAAGACTTTACCAATCTCAAAAAGTTTAACGGCATTGTTTTGAAAGTTAATGTTACGCTTCAGGTTTTCAAGGAGTCCGGGTAACAGCATCGTTCGCATTACAGATTGTTCTTCGCTTAAAGGGTTCAGAAGTTGCACTTGAGTACGTCTGTTGTCATCGTCGCGGAGTTGCATCATGGACACGTGTTTTTCTGTCACAAAGCTATAATTAATTGCTTCAGAAAATCCTAAGTCTGCAAGAAGATTGGACGTATGCTTTCGCAATGTTCTCTTTGGATCCTGCTCGGGGTAGCTAAGGTTTACGCTTGGTAAAGTGGTTGGTATGTTGTCATAGCCAATGAGCCGGGCAACTTCTTCAACAAGGTCAGCCTCTCTTTCAATATCTACTCGAAAGGTGGGGGCGAGAACCCAGATAGTGTCCTCATCTTTTGGTTTACAGCGCATACCGATGGATTGAAGGACGTCGGCAATCTTGTCATAGTCAAGCGTTATGCCAAGTAGATCAGCTGTTCTTGAAATACGAAGTTTTTGGGAATTAAAAGGGCGGACACCATGATATGAATCGACACCGCCTTCCATTGCCTCGCCATCTGCGACCTCGCACAGGAGTGAAACTGCTCGTTCCATCGCAGTGACGCATCCGCCTGGGTCAACACCTCTTTCAAATCTATAGGAAGCTTCGCTAGGAAGTTTCAGTCTGCGGGCGGTGCGGCGTACAGATACTGTCCCGAAACAGGCGCTTTCAAGAAGCACATTTGTCGTGTCACCACTTACTTCAGAGTTAAGTCCACCCATGATACCAGCGACCGCTATTGGTTTCCTGGCATCACATATCATCAGCATATCCGGTTCAATGTTACGTTCTTCACCATCCAGTGTTGTGAATGTTTTTTCATTATTTTTAGGATGGCGAACTATAATCTGTTTTCCTTCTATGGTGTCATAATCAAAAGCATGAAGTGGCTGACCATACTCCATCATTACAAGATTGGTGATATCGACAACGTTGTTGATTGGGCGCATCCCAATGGAAAGAAGACGTTTTCGAATCCACCAGGGAGATTGCTTAATTGTAACGTTTCTAATAAGTCTTGCAGCGTAACGTGGACATACTTCAGAATCTTCAATATCAACTGAAAAGTCACTGTTGGAGTGATCCAGAGTAGCTGATTCCACAGGCAGTTTCAGTGGAGTTCTGGTGATTCCTGCAACTTCCCGGGCAATGCCAATAACCGAGGCACAGTCAGGCCGATTGGGAGTAAGATCAACTTCAACAATCAGGTCATCGAGTCCTAAAGCTTCAAGCAATGGAATACCATGTTCAATTTCGGCAGGCAGTTCCATAATCCCAGTATGAGATTCGCTCAAACCAAGTTCACGCTCGGAACAGAGCATACCAAAAGATTTAATGCCGCGAACTTTAGAGGCTTTTATTTTTGTTCCATCGGGCATAACCGTACCAACGAGGGCAATGGCTGTAATGAGATCTTTACGAACATTGGGTGCACCACAGACAATGGTAAATGTTTCTTCTCCAACTGCCACTTCACAAAGGTGAAGTTTGTCTGCATTTGGGTGAGAATCCACTGATAATACTTTTGCCGTTTTGAGTTTAGCAAGTTCAGGGAACACCGGGGTAACACTGTCAACTTCAAGACCCAGCATGGTTAAGTGATCAGCAAGGGCTTCAGGGCTGAGGTCTCCGGTATCTACGTATTCTTTTAGCCAGTCAATGGTAAACTTCATGGGAATATCTCTATTGAATAAAACTTATAGTCTAACGCAGATAAACTGCAAGTAAGTGCCTCGAGGGTCTTTCTCCGCTCGCTATCTGTTGGTATTTGTAACATTCTGATATTGTTTCACTATCATATATTCTCGGAGTCTACGCTTACCTGTTTTTTATTGCTGGAATAATGGAGTAAGGCACTAAAATTGGGAAAGAAACCGAAGATCGTTTTCATAATAGAGACGAATATCATCTATACCGTATTTAAGCATGGCAATTCGTTCTATGCCAAGGCCGAAGGCGAATCCACTATATACTTCCGGATTGTAACCTACCTTTTTAAAGACTTCAGGATCAACCATTCCACAACCAAGGATTTCAAGCCATCCAGTTCGCTTGCAGACACGACAACCCTTTCCTTCACAAATAACACAGGCAATATCAACTTCTGCACTGGGTTCTGTGAACGGGAAAAAACTTGGACGAAATCTGAGTTCGAGTTTCTTGTCAAACATCTTCTGAGTGAAGACAGTGAGCACACCTTTAAGATCAGCAAATGATACATTGCGATCAACCAGAAACCCTTCAACCTGATGAAACATAGGAGTGTGAGTAATATCAGAATCACAGCGATACACCTTACCAGGGGCAATCACCCGAAGTGGTGGTTGTTGCGCTTCCATGATTCTTGCCTGCATTGGGGACGTGTGGGTGCGAAGCAGGATTGAATCACTTACGTAGAATGTGTCATGCATATCACGGGCAGGATGGTGAGCAGGGATGTTGAGAGCTTCAAAATTATAGTGATCGTGCTCAACATCGGGGCCTTCTGCAACTGAAAACCCAAGGCTTTCAAAAATGGCACAGACTTCGTTCATTATCTGGGTTACAGGATGCAATTTACCTATTTCAGGTTTTCGTCCTGGAAGAGTGAGGTCTATGGAATTGTCTTGCGAAGAAGAACCAGCAGTAATCAATGAAAGAGATTTTTGTTTGTCAGCATAGAGTATTTCTATCTCTTTTTTAACACTATTGGCCATCTGCCCCAGGCGGGGCTTGTCTTCTTTGGGCACTTTGCCCAAAGCTTTCATAATGGTACTGCATCGTCCCTTTCTGCCGAGAAACTGGATTCTGAATTCTTCCAGTTGCTTACTATTTTCCACAGCAGCCAAAAGTTCTCTGGCCTGGGATTGCAGGGTATTTAGTTCATGCTCCATGATCTTTCAGGGGGGTAGGTGCTCATTAAAACTGAAAAATAATATGCCGGTTCCAATGTTGAATCGAAACCGGCATGGTAAGAATATCTGGGCGCAGCCTGTGGGGCTTGATACGTCAGAAGATATTGGCCTTATGCGTTTGCGGCTTTGGCAAGATCCACAACTTTGGTGAATGCTGGGGCGTCGAGAATCGCCATATTGGCAAGAACTTTACGATCCAGATCGATGTTGGCCTTTTTTAATCCGCTGATGAAACGCGAGTAATTTATTCCATTCATCTTTGCGCCGGCACTGATACGGGTGATCCAGAGACGACGAAAGTCACGTTTCTTATTGCGTCTGTCACGGTATGCATAGCCGAGAGCTTTGTCGACAGCTTCTGTAGCTGTACGGTAAAGACGGGATTTTCCGCCTCTGAAACCTTTAGCAAGTTTCAGGACTCTATTTCTTCTTCTACGGGCTTTAAAGCCTCTAGTAACGCGTGGCATTTTGATGCTCCTTTATAATCAGAGGTCTGGCCTCTGGTTTTTGCAAATGGCGGCTCTGGCTTACAGGTAAGGCAGAATCTTTCTGATTGTTGGTGCGTTGGCTGGATCAACTATGCCAGATTTACGCAATTTACGTTTTCTCTTTGTAGATTTCTTGGTCAGGATATGGCTGGTATAAGCCTTGGAACGTTTAAGTTTTCCGGAACCGGTTTTTTTGAAACGCTTTGCGGCGCCCCTTTTTGTTTTCATCTTAGGCATTGTAATAACTCCTTATCCAGTGACTTCGATTTCTCGAGATTTTGTAATTTTTTATGATGCTAATATATCTTTCAATTAAGCCTTTGGGCCGACAAACATAACCATTTGGCGACCTTCCATTTTCGGAGGCTGCAGAATAACAGCATCTTCTTCAAGGGCGGCTGCTATTTTATTCATTGCTTCCAGACCAACAGTCTGACAGTAAACAATCTCACGTCCACGGAAACGCATGGTGAGTTTTACTTTGTTTTTCTGGCCTAGAAACTTTCTTACGTGTTTGAGCTTGAAATTAAGATCATGCACCTCAGTCTTTGGACGAAACTTAATTTCTTTTGTTTCAACAGTGGTCTGTTTCTTTTTGGCTTCCTGCTGTTTTTTTGCCTGTTCGTATCTGAACTTGTCATAGTTCATAATCCTGCAAACAGGTGGTTTCGCATTTCCTGAGACTTCTACAAGATCCAGGCCTTCAGCGTATGCTTTTTCAAGGGCATCAGCGGCGGTTAATATTCCGAGCTGGGAACTATCACTTCCAATGAGTCGGACTTCGGGATGACGAATCGCCTCATTGATATTTACTTTTACTACATTTTGAACCGGGGCCCTTCTTCCGCGACGTTTAATGTTACTACCTCCTAAGCTCGGAATCTATCTGATATTCCAGATTGTTATATTGTTAATATTGTTTATATTCCGCGTCCTTCCAAACATTCATCTGCCACTTTTGTGGCAAAGTCGTCAATGGACATGTCCGCAATATTTTTACCGTTTCGCAGTCTCACGGTGACAGTTCCGCTGTCTTTTTCTTTGTCACCAATGATGAGCATATATGGAACTTTCTCCATTTGCGCTTCTCTGATCTTATAATTCAATTTTTCATTGCGCAAATCTTTTTCTATTCGAATGCCTGCTTTCCGAAGTTTCATATAAACTTCTTCACAGTATTCAGCCTGAGCATCGGTGATGTTCATAATTCTTGCCTGCACTGGTGCAAACCAGAGAGGAAAGACGCCAGCATAGTGCTCAATAAGTACACCAATGAATCTTTCAAGGGAGCCCATAAGAGCTCGATGAATCATGATGGGCTGATGCTCTTTGTTGTCACTTCCGGTGTAGCTCATTTTAAAACGTTCCGGAAGGTTAAAATCTACCTGAATGGTTGAGCATTGCCAGGATCTTCCAAGCTGATCCTTTATTTTGATATCAATCTTAGGGCCATAAAAGACACCTTCACCGGGATCAAGTTCAAAACTCAATCCTTTTTTCTCAAGGGCAAGTTTGAGGGCTTCGGTTGATTGCTCCCAATTCTCGTCAGTTCCCACAGATTTTTCAGGTCGGGTAGAGAGGTAGATATCGTATTGATCAAAACCAAAAGTTTTTAAAATTTCGAGGTTAAGATCTAAAATATTAAAAATTTCATTTTCAAGTTGTTCCGGTGTGCAGAAAATGTGTGCATCATCCTGAGTAAAGCCACGTACACGTAACAATCCATGTAGTGCGCCTGCACGTTCATAGCGATAAACTGTTCCAAGTTCACACCAGCGAATGGGAAATTCGCGGTAGCTTCTCTTGTTGGAGTTATATATACCGATATGGAAAGGGCAGTTCATGGGTTTTAACTGGTATCGCACGTCATCAATGTCCATACCAGAGTACATATTCTCAGCATAAAAATCCAAGTGACCAGATGTCTTCCAGAGGTCCTGACGCGCAATATGAGGTGTATAAAGCAATTCATAGTCGTTACGGTAATGGGCGTCTTTCCAGTAATCTTCAATCAATTTTCGAAGAAGGGCACCTTTGGGCTGCCATAAAATGAGGCCGGGGCCGATCTCGTCCTGCATTGTAAAAAGTTGAAGCTCTTTTCCCAGTTTACGATGATCGCGTTTTTTCGCTTCTTCCAGGGTGTTAAGGTGTTTTCTGAGCGCTTTTTTATCAAAGAAGGCTGTACCGTAAATGCGTTGCAGCATTGCATTTTTTTCATCACCTCGCCAGTAAGCCCCGGCAACTCGTTGAAGTTTAAATGCTTTGATCCATGAAGTGTTTGGAAGATGTGGTCCACGACAGAGGTCGGTAAAACTGCCCTGTTGGTAAAGCGATACTGTATCCTCACCCAGGTCCCGGATGAGCTCTACTTTATAATTTTCACCAAGATCATCAAAATGTTTGATAGCATCATCGCTACACATTTCAGTGCGAGTGAAAGGAAGGGCTTTTCTGACAATTTCTGTCATTTTTGCTTCAATTTTTTCAAAATCTTCTGGTTTAAATGGCTCTTTACATTCGAAATCGTAGTAAAATCCATTCTCAATGGAGGGGCCAATGGCAACCTTCACATCCTTTCCATAGATCTCCCGAACGGCCTCAGCCATCACATGTGCTGTGGAGTGTCGGAGTATTTCAAGGCTCTCATCACTTCCAATCTGAATCAGACTAAGACTTGAATCAGTATTGAGAGGTGTACCAAGATCAAGGGTTTCGCCAGCTACAGTGACTGCAACAGTTCTCTTCCGCTGTTTGTTTGACAGCAGTTCTGAGAGGGCTTCACCCACTGTGGTAGCAGTCGGCATGACTGCTGATTCCCCATTATCTATGTCGATTTTGATGTCGGTCATAAGTTTAGTGCCTTACTTTTAAAAGGCTGTATAAAAAAAAAGCAAAGGCTAAAATCGATACGGTATATTTGTCTCCGTACGAACTTTAGCCAGGTCATTCTGGTAGGCGCGGGCGGTTTCGAACCGCCGACTTCCACCATGTCAAGGTGACACTCTCCCGCTGAGTTACGCGCCTGTGTGTTAGTCTAACTTCAAAAGTGACAGTTAGAACAGTGTCAATTACCAATATATGAGGATTCTGTCAAGAAAAAATAAGTAGACTTAAGGCCCGAATGCAAGGAGAAAATCAACTGGTTTTTGACCTGCTTGAAATGGCACGTGCGAGGGTGTGTTTGTCGGCGTACTTAATATCCATCCCCATGGGGATACCACAGGCAAGTCTGGTAACAAGAACTGACTTTTTATGCAGTCTATCAATGAGATAGTTGGCAGTGGCTTCCCCCGGTACCGTTGAGCTGGTAGCAATAAAAACCTCTTTTATATTGCCAGATTGCAATCTTGCTTCAAGTTCGGTAACCTTGATTTCTGCCGGGCCAATGCCATCCATAGGGGCGAGTACTCCATGGAGGATATGGTAATGCCCAAGATAATTCCCTGCTTTTTCTATGGCCAGAAGGTCACCTGGCTGTTCAACCACACAAATAAGAGTCTCGTCTCGTTTAGGATCTGCGCAGATGGCACAGGGATCATTTTCTGAAAAGGTAAAACAACAGGAACAGAGTTGAATGGAACTGTGGAGGTCAGCAAGGGCGTCTGCAAGTTCACGTGCCTCTCCAACTGGACGTCTGAGAATATTCATGGCAAGCCGCGAAGCTGTTTTTTTTCCAATTCCAGGGAGTTTTGTAAGATCCTGGATTAATCGTTCAAGGGCTTGCGGGACTACCTGTGGTGACATGTTAGTAATTAAAGTCAGAGATAAAGGAAAATGATAAATCAGGAAAAGAGATTGGAAACACCTGGTATATTCATGCCACCGGTGAGTTTAGCCATTTCTTCTTTTCCAATTGCAGATACTTTACGAAGTGCATCATTGCTTGCAGCGGTGATAAGATCCTGTAGCATTTCTTTTTCATCTACTGAAATAATCTCTTTTTCAATCTCAATGGAAACTATCTCCATTTTGCCATTGGCAGTTACCGTCACCATTCCACCACCTGCTGTTCCAGTTGCGGTTTTATTTTTTAATTCTTCTTGAATGGTGGCCATTTTAGACTGCATTTGCTGGGCCTGCTGCATGATTGAATTCATATCCATGATTTATAACCTTTTTGCTCTGTTTTGTTGAATGGATGACAGGTTTTAGTTTACAGCGTCTACGCTAAGGCCTCGGGGTGACTATGGCAAGATTTATCTGCTTCTTGGTCCAACACGAATGTCACCTATCTGGCCATTAAAGATTTCGGTAGCCATGAGAACCAGAGGATCATTGGCTAGTTTATTCCTCAGTTTATGTGGGCTTTCGGCATTCTCTGAATCGTCTGTTTGTAGTTTGTCTGGAGTGATAAATCTCAGTTTAAGATCTTTCTGGAAGAAATCGAGGATAAACTCAGTAAGGAGCTTTACATTTTCTTTTTGGCAAAGTAGTGCACAGTTTGCCTGATCGGAAAAGCGAAGCTGCAACTCGCCTTCAACTTCTTTGACAGTATCTGTTCGCTGAAGATCTTGCGCCATCCAGAGTTTTCTATCTTTAACATGGTCAATAAATGCCTGCCAGTCACGTCTGACGTCTCGTTTGTGGGGGTGGGGGACTGGCTTGTTGCTCTTGTTAACTGGAGGGCCCTGGTTCTCTTCAGGGAGTGGAGGCTCTTCAGCTTGTCTGAGTGGTGTTGACTCTGCGGCAGGTAAAACAGATTTTACTTTTGGGTTGGGAGGACACGCTTGTGTCGGTTCACCAGGGGGTTGCTGAGTAGTTAAGGTCTCAGGTGTTTTTTTTTGTGCAGAATTTACTTGAACCGGTACTGTCTTATTTTTTGCCAGTGGTTGTCCGGCAAGAAGAGTATCGAGCTTTGCAAGGATGCTTGTGACCGGTACCACCTCATCCGCCTGTATAATTTTTAAGAATGTACTTTCCAGTGAGAGGCGTGGTTGAGGAGAATATCGCATCTCTTCGACACCTTGCATAAGCAGATTCATTCTCATATGGATGGAGTTGTACTCATGCTGTCCAGCCAGTTCGTTGAACTCTTCAAGTTCTTCACTGGGGATATCAATGAGCTGCTGGCAGCCATCAATTTTACAAAGAATAAGTGTTCGAAATGCGTTTAATAGATCGGTTGTGAAGCGTTTAAGGTCAACACCAAAATTAAAGGTCTCATCAAGTGCTGACAGGGCAGTACCGGTGTCTTTTTCGAGCAATGCCCGGGTAATACCTAGAATGATATCGCGTGAGACAAGCCCTAAAACCTGTACGACATCTTCTACTGCTATCTCTTTTTCACCATAGGAAAAAACCTGGTCAAGTAAACTGAGACCATCACGTACGGACCCTTCAGATTCCCGTACAATAAGATTTAGGGCCGCATCTTCAATTTGTACACCTTCTTCCTTTGAAAGTCTTCCAAAGTGCGATTTGAGATCTTCCACAGACACACGTTTTAGCTCATACCGTTGGCATCTTGAGAGAATGGTAATGGGGATTTTGTGCAGCTCAGTTGTTGCAAACATAAAAAAAACGTGATCAGGAGGTTCTTCCAAAGTTTTTAACAAGGCGTTAAAAGCCTCATTTGTGAGCATATGGACTTCATCGATGATGATGATTTTGTATTTTGAAGATGTGGGTAGGAAACGAATTTTTTCTTTTAACTCTCGAATTTCCTGGATTCCACGATTGGAAGCACCATCAATTTCATAGAGATCAAGTGAAGAGTCTGATGTTATTTCAGTACAGGATCTGCATTTATTACAGGGGTTGCCATCCAGGGCACGCTCTTCGCAGTTAATCGCCTTTGCCATGATGCGGGCAAGGGTCGTTTTCCCGACACCGCGAACACCGGAAAATAATATGGCGTGGGCGATACGATTACGGACAAGACTATTTTGGAGAGTTTTTACAACTGGAATCTGGCCCACAACCTGATTGAAATCCTGGGGCCGAGATTTTCTGGCAAGAACCAAATAGGACATAAAACAGACCTACCTGCTTAGGAGTTGGGAGAAATTAGGAGTTTGTAAAATAATATCATAAATACTGAGACTTAACAGTTTAGCAGTGCTTCATGTTCACTCGTTTGTTTTTTGTCGTAATAGTAGGCTATGCGACAAAACACAAGCGGGTGAACAGGGAGTGCTGTTGAACTGTTAAAAAAAGATGATAGCCGGGCACCCTGTAACACATCCAGGGGTTCATTACCGTTGCTTCCTTCCAGACCTGGCGGAGTTCATGATCCTAAATTGCACAGGACCCGACTATCAAAAACGAAATTTTAGTGCCTTACTCCATGATTCCTGCAATAAAAAACAAGAAACCGAGGATGGTTAATTGCAATCATATTTCTATGTTATATCAACAAGGCACTTACTTGCAGTTCACCTGCGTTAGTTACTTGTAAGGAATATGCGTGAAAGGTCCAACTTGAAAAGACATATTTCTCACGAAAAGCTTTTATACACAACCCAAAAGATGGAGTCAAGTTTATTTCAGGGTGTGAAACAATAAAACCTTTGCAAGTTGCTTGAATTACAAGGTTTTAGGTAATTGGCGGAGAGGGTGAGATTCGAACTCACGGTACTTGCGTACACACGCTTTCCAAGCGTGCGCCTTAAGCCTCTCGGCCACCTCTCCATCAGGTATCGAAATACCAAGTGAGAACCTTTCTAAACTGAGAAAAGAAATTTCGCAATCAAAATTTGAGTTTAGACAGAAAAAATCTCATTTGAAATCAGCAGGATTTTTTTTGCGCCTTGTTCTGAAAAAGTTTTTTAAAAGCTTTGAGCATTCATTTTTTAAAATTCCTCCTGTGAATTCAATATGATGATTGAGTAAATTGTCTTTTCCTATTGAATAGAGTGAGCCTGCTGCTCCGGTTTTATGATCATATGCACCAAATACAACTCTTCCCACCCGAGCATGGATTATTGCGCCCATACACATGATACATGGTTCAAGGGTCACATAAAGTGTTGTTCGTGGAATTCGATAGTTTTGAAGATTTCCCGCAGCATTGCGCAGGGCAATGATTTCCGCATGGGCGCTTGGATCATTACTTCTTATCGGACAATTTTCACCTTTTCCTACAATATCGTTATTCAATGTAATTAGAGCCCCAACGGGAACTTCTGCTTTTTCTGCAGCCGATTTCGCAAGAAGGAGGGCCTGTTGCATGTAGGTAATGTCTAGAGATTGTTGATCCATAAGATTGTTAGCACGTAGCAGGAGTTTGATTGGACGAGAAAAATTTCATTTTTAATTTGCAATGAGAATACATTTCACATATGATTTTTGTATATTACTTACAAATGTGAAATTAAACGCCATCTGAATTGAAGGAGTATTATGTATACAATTTTAGCGTATGCAATTCCAGAAGAAAGTCATGATATTATGCGTACTGCACTGGATGAAAGAGCAAAAACCGTTTTTTGTTCAGGAAAAAATAACCTTCTTGGAGAGATTAGTGGGAATGAGTATGACCTGGTGTATCTTTTTACGGGGAACAGTAAAGCAGACGTTGCGCTCCTTGAAAAGGTTTACCAGCGTATTCCTCATACCCCTATTATTCTTGTTAGTGGTGACGAAAACCCTGAAGCTGTTGTAACGGCTTTGAAAATCGGGGCATTTGATTATCTTGGATATCCTGTGTCAGCTTCTCGTTTTGAAGTGGCAACCAGTAAAGCATTTGAACACAAGGCATTACGACATGAGATTGCTTATCTTCGGCATAAGCAGGATATTGTCTATCATTTTAGCGATGTTATTGCTTTTAGTCCCGGTATGAAGCAGGTCTTAAAAAGCCTTGAAAAATTTGCAAAAACTGATTCGACTATTTTAATTACAGGAGCCACTGGTACCGGAAAAAGTTTTCTCTCTGGCACTGTACATTATAATAGTCCACGAAAGCAGAAACCCTTTATCAAGATTAATTGTGCCAATATCCCTGAGGATTTACTGGAATCAGAATTGTTTGGTCATGAAAGAGGTGCGTTTACCAGTGCAGAAAAACTTCGAATTGGAAGGTTTGAACAGGCGAGTGGTGGTACATTATTTCTAGATGAGATAGGGGAGATCAGCCTCGGACTGCAAACAAAACTTCTTCGGGTTCTTGAGGAAAAATGTTTTGAACGAGTTGGTGGTAATAAAACGATCTACGCCGATGTCAGGGTCATTGCAGCGACGAATAAAGATCTTCCAGAACAGATAGAAAAGGGAAAATTCAGGGAAGATTTGTATTATCGAATTAATGTATTACCTATCCGTTTACCTGATTTGCGGGAACGACGCCAATGTCTCCTGCCACTTGCCCAATATTTCCTGAATAAATACGCAACATCTCTTAGTAGTGATGTGCGTGGGTTTACGGACAAGGCCCTTGAGCAGATTCAGCAATACAGCTGGCCTGGCAATATCAGACAACTTGCCAATACCATTGAACGTGCAGTGATCCTTGAAGATGATGATTTGATTGATACCCCCAATCTCTCATTACCTGCTGAAAAAGGTTCAAAACAACCGGGGGAGACACAAATCCATGGGATAAATGGTTCTTTGATAGGACAGGAGAAAGAACTTATTTTAAATGCCCTTGAGGAATGTCTCTGGGTGCAGAAGAATGCTGCAGAAAAACTGGGAGTCAGCCCAAGGGCGTTAAATTATAAGGTCAAGAAATTTGGTATTACGCATCCAAATTGGCGTAAACATCGATGAAAGAGAAGCCTTCGAGGCACTTACTTGCAGTTTACCTGCGTTAGAAGTCCCCATGCATAAAAATAGACGTCTTCGCCTAACGTTATTACATTATCTTAATCCGGCAATAAATGGACCCACAGCCTCTGCACCATCAGATTCCACGAGTCTGATGGTACGAGATCCGATAACAGCCATGTCGGCTTTTCCTTTGAGTGCTTCGATATCTTCCTTACTCTGAATTCCAAATCCCACTGCCAACGGAAGGGTTGTTGAAGCTCGGCATCTGGCAAGATAGCTGTCGAAATCCTGATCGAACTCTGATTTTTTTCCGGTAACGCCACGTCTTGCGACGCAATAAATAAAACCTGTCCCGTATGTTGCCAGTTCTTGCATCCGTGCGTCTGTTGAAGTTGGCGCATAAATAAGAATCGGGGAGAGTTGATACTTTTCGGCAAGTGCGAGAAAGGATTCGCCCATTTCAGGGGGAAGGTCAGGGACGATAAAGCCCTTCAGGCCACATTCGGATGCTCGCTTAAAAAAAGCTTCCTCCCCATATTTAAATATAATGTTGTAGTAGGTCATAAAGAGAAAAGGGATGTCATGTTTCTGCACTGTTTCTGCTGCAAAGGTGAAGCAGTCAGTAACTGTTATCCCTGCTGCAAGGGCGTCCTGGTTAGCTTTTAGGATAACCGGACCATCGGCCATGGGTTCCGAAAACGGGATCTGCATCTCAATACAATCAACTCCATTTTCAACCATCTGTTTTATAACTTCACGATTTACTTCAAGTGATGGATATCCCAAGACAATGTGGGTCATAAGGAGAATATCTTTTTTATGTAACTTGTCTCGTAACTGCTGTTCTAACTGCATATCATAATCCTTGTTTCAGATTCTTTTTGTATCGTTAAATATTTTGCTATTTGCTGTATTCCATGCCACGATCAATGATAAACTTCTTCCATGAAGGATCATCAAAAGCATGGGCAATGGTGAAGATATCTTTATCACCACGGCCGGATTGATTGATAATAATTGCTTCATCCTTTGCAAGCTGTCCTACTTCTTTGAAGGCACCTGCAAATGCATGTGATGATTCAAGTGCTGGAATAATGCCTTCCTGCTTCATGGTAATATCGAGTGCCTGCATCACTTCTGTGTCAGTGGCAGATTCAAAACGGACCCGTTTTTTTTCCCAGAGATCACTTAAAATTGGAGAAACCCCAACGTAATCAAGTCCTGCTGCAACGGAATGGGTGTGTTTCATCTGACCATCTTCGTCTTGTAAAAACATGGTTTTGTATCCTTGCGCAACACCCGGGGTCGCATCAGGGCTTGAAAGTCGAATGGCATGGGCACCGGAATTTGCGCCGTGCCCAGCTGCTTCGACGCCTATTAGTTCCACATTCGGTTCATCGAGAAATCGCTTAAATATTCCCATGGCATTAGATCCACCCCCCACACAGGCGTAGACACGGGCAACCATTTTACCGTGGTATTGCATGATCTGTTCAGCAGACTCAATGCCGATAATAGATTGAAACCAGGCAACCATTTCGGGAAAAGGAGCAGGGCCACAGGCAGTTCCAAATACGTAGTGGGTATCATCGACGTTGGTTACCCAATCGCGGAAGGCTTCATTGATAGCATCTTTCAGGGTGCGGGAACCATCTTTTACCGGGATAACTGTTGCACCCATCTTCTCCATCCAAAACACATTTGGGCGTTGCCTGAGTACATCTTCTTCGCCCATATAAATCGTGCAGTCAAGTCCAAACTTCGCAGCCATGGTGGCCGTTGCCATGCCATGCTGGCCGGCCCCGGTTTCAGCAATTACCCGTTTTTTCCCCATTCGTTTTACAAGCAAGCCCTGACCCATAACATTATTGGCCTTGTGTGCACCTGTGTGATTGAGATCTTCACGTTTAATGTAAATATGAGCACCGCCAAAGTGGCGGGTGAGATTTTCAGCATAGGTGAGTGGAGTAGGGCGACAGGAGTATGTTGACATGAGGGTTAAATACTCTTGCCAAAAATCAGGATCCTTGCGACATCGTGCGTACTCTTCCTTCAATTCCTGAAAGGTTTGATGCAATACTTCAGGGATATATGCCCCACCCCAGTTTCCAAAAAATCCTTTTTGATCCATGCTAAAACTCCAATTTGAAATAAACAAAAACAAAAGCCTAAAAAAAATATTCGAAAATACCGATAAGTACAATATCCGATAACTTTTTTATGAAAATACAATCAGGGAGCGATTATGAGTATGCAAAGCAGAGTGATGCAACAACCGTCAATTCAATCAGAAAAGATTTTTACATTTCCCAAGGGTATTCCCGGATTTGAAGAATACACTACTTTTAAGATTTTTCACAAGGATGACGGAAAAGTTTCGGCATATTGGCTGGAATCCTGTGACTCACCTACTGTTACCTTTACTCTTGTTGATCCTACCTTGTATGATTTAAATTATGATATCATGCTTGATGATGCTGAACAACAGACAATTAAAGCAGATAATCCTGAAGATATTGGGGTCTTTCTTATGCTGAAAAAGAAAGAAGAACAGCTTGATGAACAGTTGAGCGCCAATATTGGTGGGCCGCTGATTATTAATGTTCGTGAACAGTTGGGTATGCAAAAAATTATTAGTCGGCAAAGACTTAATACCGAACATTAAAAATAGAAATTTTCTTTTACGAGTTGGTGTCTGCAGGCGGCTGCAAAATCTTCCGGGTAGTGCCCATTGATATATCGTAGCTGCGCTTCACTAAAAGCTCCTGGTGATTCAGGCAGTCTTGGAAGAAAGCTATAAAGCAAATGTTGTCCAGCTTCACCTGCTCTTCCAATTCGTTTCGGGTATTCGATGGATGTTACCATTCTAGCGCCGAGAGCTGCGAGGGCTTTTTGAGCAAGAAATATCCCATTGTTGAGTGATGTTCTGGAGGCTGTATCTGCCTCCAGGATATTGCCAATGATTTCTCCATCTTCATTGTTAAGAGCCATAAGCTGTAATTCCCATTGAGATGTTTGTGCTTTAGGAACAAAAAGCATTGCGTGCTCATCTTCCCAGAGTATCAGACTGGATTCGAAATCTGTCCGTTCATCCATACGTTCGTTATTTCTGATGCAGGCGATATAATCAGAGAAAAAAACGCTGTTGTTCGTTTGATGGTAGTTCTGCATAACTTCTGCTATCATATCGCCACAGCCAAAAGAATTTATTCTGCCCGTGGAATTCTGCAAATCAGTACCGTAGGTATCAACAGTTTGTGGCAGCATGGAATATTGCTGATGAATCTGTTGATGAGAGGCATGGAGGCGATAGTCTGTCGGTGCATAGTCAAAACCGAAGTTCCAGCCCCAGAGCGTGGCGGTGAGTTCAATATCTGTTTCATCGAACAGGTTTTGCAAGATCTGTTTTCTTAAGTGTTCAAGCCATTCTTCAGAATTGTTTTCTGGGCCATTCTGAAGTGTTAGTCCCAGATGTTTTGCAAGACGCACAAAGCTTCGCTGATAATATAGATGACGAAGGCCAGCCATATCTGCTTTTGATAAATGAGCTATGGAATATCGAACAGCATCATCGGCCATATTTGCGGCATAGTGGCCTCCTGGAATGTAAGAGTTTCTTCGGAGGTATTCAAAAACATGGGTTTTGTCTTTTTCATTATATTCACCAACAATTTCACTTCCTCCCTGAGCTCCTGGTCGTAGTACCATTACAAGTTTATAGCTATCAGGTAAGGCCGGGTTATTGGCCACTGCTTCAAATAATGCATGATTACTGATAAGAGCACGAATGTGTCCATTGGCATCCCGTTTATAACGTAATCCTGAGGGAATACCGTTCTTGTCTTTTTCTATAGTACAGCAGAGCTTAGCAAGACGTACCAAATCGTCAGGATCTGTTGACGTGGTAGCGAGAGTGAGAAGCAGAGGTGCTGGGAGTTTTTCAAACAGTGTGTGAGAAACTTGTTCGCTATCAAGGAGTTTACTAAAGGAAAGTGCCTTTTTGGTGGGAAGACGGATTTTACGAGGATTGCTGGCACTGCTATCGGCCCATTCTTTATCTATAAAGGTTGTCCCCCTGAAAGAAAATGGATTTGGGATCTCAAAGATCCAGTCTGCACTTTTAACCTGAACATCGGTCTCTGGATAGTTTGAGTTGTTTGAGTGCGGTTCGCCGGTTTCAAAGGATCCGAGGGTCCTGATTGTTGTGTTTTGTCGCAGATTATCTGCAATGTAAGCAGGTTTGTGGATACCGTAGGTAAACTGTTTCTGAGGAGTAACGCAACTTCTTATAGTCATAATAATTGGGTGTACCAGTAGGTGATTGAAGGATTAGTGCTTTACTCCATAATTCCTGCAACAAAAAACAATAACATGAAAAAGATAAGTAATATCATAACATTATGAATCGTAGCAGATGCTGAATGAAGAGAACTTCGAGGCTCTACTTCCAGTTTAGCTGTGTTATATATGTATGAATAATACTAAAAGTGGAAAATTTTTGCAGATATTATGTGTATTTAAAATTTGAAAAGATTCTGAGATAGTCCTTATTATTTCGATATCATTTATGATAAGCTTAGTTTTGATGGACTCGTAAAAACTCTTCATCTTCTTCGTTACTGCAAATTTCTTATCTTTTCAACGTACCCTGGTACGCCGAAAAGACAAGAAATTTCCGTGCCTCGAATATGAAGAGTTTTTACGAGTCCATCAAAACTAAGCTTATCATAAATGATATCGAAATAATAAGGACTATCTCAGAATCTTTTCAAATT
>CAMZLK010000109.1 GCA_947311475.1 uncultured Desulfocapsa sp. | reverse complement strand
CTGGGCGTAGAAAATCATCCAGGAAATGTAGTGAAAACGACCATTCAAACAAAATGAAAGATGTAGTGCCAAACTGTAAATTGAAAACCGCTCAACTATCGGTAAATACAGAATATTTAATTTTGCATTTTTAAAGTTGGGCTAATTCCGATGCCTTTGCACTTTTTGTCTCGATACTTGCTGGTTGGCAAATGGTGGCCAGCGAGTCCGCATTCAACCTTTTCCTTAACCAACAAAAGATTCCCTTTTTAAAACTTTTGGGAATCGGTCTACTCTTTGCCTTACTCATCCTGATAAAAAAGAACTTTTATTTTTTTACGCTCTTTCTTCTTTTTTACTTTCTTTGGCGTTGTGTTTTTTACCCCTTTCCAAACGTAAAAAGTGTGCTGAAAAAACTCACGATTATCTGTTGTATTGGGGGAGCTTTCGTTGGTCTGCGGCTGGGTATCGACATTGATGTTAACGGATTTAATAAAGCGGAAAAAATACGTAATATGCAGGAAATGACTTCTGGTAAAAATTTCAAACCAAGTACCGAACTACAGAAAAAACATTTTTCTCTGCAGATGCGTGAGCGAGGCATAAGCTTAAAATCTTTTATTCAAGATCATCGTTGGGGAGAAAAAACATTCGGAAGTGGATTTGGAGCGTATGGATACCTGACAGTTTTCGGCTCACTTATCTATTACAACATTATGCGAACGGTGGCCATTGCAGGTCTGATTTTTATGGCATTATCAATTGCTATTCGGGGAGGATGGTCTGAGAAATTTTTATTTTTAGGGGCGTTGCTCTGCAGCACAGCACTAATTGGAGTGGCCTGCTATCATGCTTGGACCGTTGATTTTCAGGGACAGGGACGCTATCTCTTTGCCATAGTCGCAATGCTGGGAGTGGTTTTGGTCAAGACAGAAAAAGTCTATAATCAGAAGCTATTCACAACTCTTATTGCCAGTATGTTTCTACTTTCTGTGTATAACTTTATAGGTACGGGTCTTTTCGGAATAGCAAAATATGGCTGGGGATAGTTCTATTGCCCTTATATTGCTACCCCACTGACCATACGTTAAAACACGTGATTTATTTCATTTCCACCAGTTTCTTTACCAATTTCGAATAGAATTCTTCTCGTAAAACTGTCACATAACACACTTTCAACAAGATGGACTTGGAAAAACCTTCATATTCGAGGCACATAAATTTCTTATCTTTTCGGCGTACTGGGGTTCGTTGAAAACGATAAGAAATTTGCAGTAACGAAGAAGATGAAGAGTTTTTATGAGTCCATCATTGTTTCACTCTCATATATTCTTGGAGCCTGCGCCCACCCGTTTTTTATTACTGAAATTATGGGGTAAAACACTGATATTCAGATAATTGGACAAGAAAACACCATATTCCTATTAAAAACATTGCAGCAATTATTGTTGTGGCAAGCGTTGTATCGATTGTTTTTTGATACCGTCTGATAAGACGTTTAAAAAACGACTGGTTATTTTTTCTGACTGGTGTCCAGCATTGTAGCTGAAAGGCTTCATGGAAATAAGGGCCGCTATTTGTGAAATTTTTTTCTTTCATACTGCACCTCTCTATAAATGATTTACAAAGAGTGTAACAGGGGCAGGTGCTCACAGAGTGAGCACCGTCTGAAAAAAAGAGCTTTGCAGGTAAAAAACATCAAAATAAATGGAAATAAACTTTTCCATTTGTCAGAAGTGATACAATTCTGGTAGGATATTGTTTCCTGCTGAAGAAAATGGAAAAGTTCCATGAATCTCACACCAAATGAAAACAGGTTCTGCTGCCATGTATAAATATCTTCTCTGTCTCTTCTTTCTTTTTTTCAGTTTTTCTGCCAATGCACTTGAGATCGAAGGCGTTTCCATCCCTGAAGCCATAAACACCGACCTGCAGCTTAATGGTGCAGGCATTCGCTCCAAATTCTTCTTTAAAATTTACATTGCTGAACTCTATCTTGAACATCCCTCCACCAAATCTCAGGAGATATTAGATACACCAGGTAGAAAACGGATGACAATGCATATACTTTATGATGAAGTAGGAAAGGAAAAACTGATTGACGGCTGGAACGATGGTTTTGAAGGAAATCTCAATCCTGACCAACTGAAAGCACTTAGCCCCCGGATCAAACAGTTTAACGAGCTTTTTATAACTGTACACGAGGGTGAAGAAATCATTTTGGATTACACACCTGATACTGGCACTACAATTACAATCGCCGGAAACAACAAAGGAGCAATTCAGGGGGCAGACTTTAACCGGGCACTCCTCTCTATCTGGCTGGGAGATACACCGGTGGGAGATGACTTGCGCGACTCCTTATTGGGAATCGAATAAACCATTCAAAACGTTTCACGAGCCGGTCTGACAATACTGATAAACTCGTAAAAAGGTTAAAATCTCGATGGCGTCCTAAAAACTCTTCATCTGTTTTATTTTCTCTCAACTGCCAGTAGTGTCATATCATCATCACAATCAAGATTATTTCCGAACTCTTTTAACTCTTCAACAATACCCTGAACTGCAGCCTGAAGCGAAAAACGTCCACAACTAAGTATTGAGCGAAAAAAACGCTGCTGTCCGTAGAAATCACCAGCCTCATTTCTGTAATCGGTAAAGCCGTCTGTATAAAAGAACAGCCTGTCACCACTCTTCAGCCCACCCTCACCTTCTTCCCAGCCACCATCTATTCCAGCAGGTGGTCCTCCGGAATCGAGGAAAGTCACAGCACCTTTTTTCGTAAGATGAATAAGTGGCGGGTGCCCTGCACAACAATAACGAAAGCTGTGTGTCCGCGTGTTATACAGAAGATAAATAATGGTAATATAGCAATTAAACCTTGCCAAAGGGAATTCTGCATTCAGCATCTTCACAACATCTTTTGGTGAAGTAACACTTTCCACTTCCCCGTCAGGCCCCAGCTTTTTTGTAATCGCTGCGAATCCGCTAAGTGCTTGAGTTGCCAACAGTGTCATCATTGCAGCGGCAAAACCATGTCCCGAAACATCAAGAATATATATGGCCAGATGTTCATCATCCAGACGTTGAATATTATACATATCGCCGCCAACTACCTTATAAGGCTTGAAGTAAGGGGCAAAATGCAGCGTCTTACACTCATGAACTGGATCAGGAAGGAGATGTTGCTGGAAATCTGCTGCAGCGTGCAAGTCTTGCATCAGTTGTTGCTGTTTCGTGAGTAGCTCTTTATTTGCCTTCTTGAGGGATACAAGCAGACGGCTATTTGCCAGACGTGTGCGAATTCTTGTCAGCAATACACTCTTGGCAATGGGCTCAACAATATAATCAGCAGAACCAAGTTCAAAAGCACGTGCCCTGGTTTCAATATCACCGCTGGGAGAAAGTATGATGACAGGAATGGATTGGAACTGTTCATGACCTTGTAATTGCGCACATAATGAAAATCCGCCCAACCCAAGCAGTCCAATATCAAGTAAAATCAAATCAATGGGTTGTTGCCGGCATGCTTCAAAACCTAGCTCTGCATCACCAGCCTCTACAACTCCATACCCACCTTCGCTGAGATACGTACTCAATAAAAGTCGTTTGCCCCGATTAATCTCTACAATAAGAATTGTTGTTTTCTTCTCAAGATGCTCCATGGTTACCAAAATCAGGGAAGATACTTGATGAGTGTTAAAATGTTTCTGTTTCCAGATCGTCGATAAATCACCTCATCCATCACTTCACAAATAATGGCAATCCCCCTGCTGTCAGGGGGGAGCACTTGTGTGTCTGCAGCAATTTCTCCATGGGCATTATTTTTCAGAAAATTTTCAAAATCCCCTTTATCCACAAAAATGCAGTATGCCTTGTCTTCCTTGATTGTAAATTTCATACTCAGATACATACCATCTTTATACTGATATGCATGCTTAACAATATTATTGGCTGCCTCTGTTATGGCCAGCTCGAGTTGATATACTTCAATATCACTAAAACCCAGATTTGAGAAAAGAGAGTGGACAGAAATGCCCAAAAGACGAACATCTGCAAGACGGGCAGGAATACGAAAAACAATAGTGGAGTCCGATAAATTTGAGCTATCTGCTGATTGCATCATAATCAGTTTTTTTTACAACTTTAGAGTTCAGCGCCCTCCGCTCAGCACCACTGAGCCGGTAAGCTGTTGTAAAAATGATCTGGTTTTCTCAGAAAGATTAATAAACTCTAATCCATATTGTCTATCCCTGGAGTTACGAATAACAGCACGTTCTCTGAATTTGAAGCTTGGTCCTATACGTCCAGATATGATAAACTCGTGTCCAACAGTAAGCTTAGAAGGGGAAACCGGAAGAAGACCACCGAGTGATATATTAATGACTACAGCGGTCGTTCGTCTGCCGTCAGCGGTATTGGTACAGTGAACAATAATATCGTCATTTAATATCTGCCTATTCGAAATTCGCCGATATTTTCTTCTTTCCTTTGGGTCAGCTTTAGGGACGGCATCACCATCTTCCATGGTGAGGGATGCGAGTAAGCTTTCATCAAAACCTTTTTTTTGAGGCAAAGGTGGAGCAGGTTTAACTGCTGGAGTCTGTGCTACAGCCTTCTTTTTCTTTTCCAGTGTAAGTCTTTTTATTGCTTCCTTACGAGTCTCTGCCTGGGTAAAGATAGAATCAAGATGGGTCATCTTCAGAAGACTAAGAACCATTTCATTCACACCACAGAGAACAAACTGTCCCCGGCCATCTATCTCTTTCAGACAGAGAACAATGGCCCCAAGTCCGGTGGAATCAACAAATTCAACACTTGAAAGATCAAGAACAATATCCATGTGCCCTTTTTTAATAAAACTTTGCATGGAGTTAAAAAACTTCTTTGCATACGCTGCATCAAGCCGGGTGCCCTCACAGGTAACAATAAAAATTTTTTGTATGATTTCTGTATTTATTTTCATTAGAAACAACTGAACCGATGGTGATCAATTTATACTTATAACAGTATCACAACAATAGCAGAAAAAGAATCTCAATTCAAGCGGCCCCGGGATTCCCCCCCGAAAAAAACACCCATTAAAATTTTATAAAAACAAGACGTTGCAAATATCCACGAAGTACAGCTATGGGCCTCGCATATGAAGTTTTTTACTTAGCCATCGGGATTACTTTTTATACAATTTTTGTGACACACAACCAGATGCTGTCCGTCACACTCCATGAACGTTGCTACTAATCTCATACTCTAATGGAGGAAATAATGTCACGGATAAACACAACAATTGGATTTCTAACCTTCTGCTTGATCGTTGTTGGAGCACAGCTCAGCCATGCCTCATCAATTATTGAAGATGAGGAAAAAGACAAAATCGATGATTGGGAATATGTAATTGAAACAAAGAATAAAGAATTAATTTTCCAGCGGGGAATGCACACAAATTCTGCAAAATTCACAGCTCCAAAGATGCAGGTTATGGCAGAAGCCATGAAAATGCGTGTTTCCCCAGGCCCAGTAGCAGACAGGCTTGGTTTTTCGGTGGGTGGAGCCAAGGATGCAGATAATTTTTTCCAGAATATTGAAGAGGGTTACCTGCCACGCTACTCATCACTCACCTATGAAGGGCTCTTTTATGATTACACATTTGATACCGGTCAGCAGGAGAGTTGTGAAAACTTCTTCTGTCCATCGTATGCACGTGGTGTAAAGAAAGATCTCTTTTCCAGTAAAACAGATTATTACCTCTCTGTCGGACTGAATTCCGGGCTTAGCAAAGAAAGTTTTCAACGAAAGACACTTAACCTTGTGGTGGTACTTGATATCTCAGGTTCCATGTCATCCCCCTTTAACTCCTATTACTACGATACTAACGGAACCAGAAAACACCAAAGAGAAGAAGTACCAAAAAGTAAAATGGAAATTGCAAATCAGGCCATTCTCAGCATGCTCAGTCACCTAAAAGATTCAGACCGCTTTTCCATGGTACTTTTCGACAACAAGGGTTACAGAGCAAAACCCCTAAGAGAAGTCGGAAAAACGAACATGCAAGCCATCTCCGGCCATATCCTTGATTTGCATCCTCGAGGCGGCACAAATATGAGTGCTGGACTAAGAACAGGAATAGAACAGTTTAAAACAATCAGCAACTCCCTAAAAAATCCAAAGCTCTTTGAAAACCGGATCATCTTTTTAACCGATGCCATGCCAAACCGTGGAGAACTGAATAAAGGAGGATTGTTCAGCATGGTAAAAGACGCTGCCAAATCGAACATCTTCACCAGCTTTATTGGGGTAGGAGTTGATTTCAATCCTGATCTTGTTGAATATATCACAAAAACCCGTGGTGCAAATTATTATGCAGTTCATTCAAATGAAGATTTAAAAAAACGTCTGGATAAAGAATTTGATTTTATGGTCACCCCCCTTGTCTTCAACCTGGAATTACAACTTTCAAGTACTGATTATGAAATTGTGGGAGTTTTTGGTTCTCCAGAGGCGAATCTTGCCACAGGACAGATGTTAAAAATCAATACTCTTTTTCCCAGCAGTACAAAGGAGGAAGAAGTGCGTGGTGGGGTAGTACTGGTAAAGCTTCGAAAAACTGGCCAGTCAAATACCCCTGTTTACTTAAAAATATCCTATGATGATCGAAGCGGTAAAACATACAGTAACAGCAACATGGTTCAATTTTATCCAAATAATTACCATTGGGATAACAAAGGAATTCAAAAAGCTGCGTTGCTGAGTGAATATGTTTCACTTCTTAAAAACTGGCTGCTTGACGGCAGGAAGAGCTGTAATGACACGGTTTCACAACCGTTCCCATGTTTCTCATACTACAGAGAAGGTCTGATCAACCCAGATTCCCGTCCAGAATGGAAAAAGATAAAAACATGGGAACAGACCCCATGCCTCCTTGAGGTTTCTGCTGGATATCAAAAACTGTTCTCCATTTTCAGAACTCACTTTGCTGCTGAAATGACTTCGCTGAAAGACCCGACCTTACAGAAAGAGCTGGATGTTTTGGATCGTTTGATAAGCCAAGCTAACAAGGAGAAAATTGATGACTGGAGAGTGCAATAATATGCGCTGTCGTACTTGACTTTAGCCCGCATTTCTCATGAACATTTTGTCAATAAAAGGCCAACAGTTTGGATTCATAACAGAAATCAACACACTCCCTGCACCTTATTGTTTTACAAAATGTTCACCGAAGGCGAGTCGATGTGGCCGCATCTGCTTCGTTTCTGAGCCAACAACCATAGGCAATAATCGCTTGTTGGCTCGTTTCTCGCCTATGCAGTCACCTCAACTCGTGAGAAATGCGGGTTAGAGATATCTCTTTGGAACAAATATCGTCCTGAAAACGGATCAGGTGTCTTTGAGAAAAATTATAAAATTTCCTTTTTGTTCTGATTTTCGATAGAGTTTATATATGGACATGTGTAAAATCTGCAACCGGCTATCGTAAATGATGTCGAAAACAGTTACTATATATTGGTAAACAACAATGAGCTGGCTGAAGTAGTTTCGTGAAGATAACTCCCTGTAAACAAATACACATTATGTGAGGGTTTCAGAATTGAAATGATTCATTAATGATTACAATTGGAAAAACAAATACCTGCAATTTTGATGGCGTCGTAAAAACTACAGCTCCATCCCCTGCCAGAAGGTATTTTTCAAATCTTACTATGAATTTTTTCCATCTGATTCCTTTCATTTTGCTATTGATTTCCAGCCCTGCCTACTCTCAGGCAAATTCAACTCTCCACAGTCAGGCTGTCACACTTGTACGATCAGGAAAATATAATACAGCGATAAACCTGTTGGAAACTTTGCATCAAAAAGCACCAGAGGACACAGGGGTTACAAACGATCTAATTGTTTCTTACAGCTGGGGCGGACAATACGGGCGGGCATATACTCTGTTTAAAGAGCATAACAGCGACTTTTATCCCAGATATGTACAAACGGCTATGTTGAGCGCCTGCCGAAATTTACAGCAATTTGATGAGGCCCTTGTCTTAGCTGATAAGATCTTAAAAAAATCTCCTCAGGCCACTGATATCCTGCTATATAAAGGGCTGCTCTCTGTTGACTTGCAAACAATACAGCCTGCAAAGGATGTTCTTAAAACATTACTCAAAACAACAGGCAAAAGTGTCGAATATTATCGTTTGTCTGTCTACATCCATGCAGCGGAACAAAACTGGCTGGCAGGACTGGCCGATTACCATGAATTAAATAAATTACTCTCTGCTGATCATCCACTGCTGCGTGAACAATTCCTCTCCCTCCAGCGTCTTCGGGCTGTGGAGGCGGGAAGACCTATCATTACAGAACACAAACAATTTTTTACTGATCATGATCGGGCAACATTTTTCATCAATCAGGCGGCTGAGAGACTGCGCTGGAATGACAGTGCTACCAGGAATTTCAATGAAATAAAAATACTTTCCCTGCAGGCGCTTGCCAAACAGATTCATGCATGGGAGCTTCTAGAAGGCACTCCAGACAAAGAACAACGAATCAGGTTGCTGTTATACGATCTCACAATCACATTACGATATCTCCGGCAGATGGCTGATGTTGAGGCCCTTTATCAGTTACTCACTGAAAAAAAAGTAGTTCCCGACTACGTAAAACATGCGGCAGCCGGAGCCATGCTTACCAGGCGGCATCCCGAGAAGTCTCAGGAGCTATACAAACAACTTCTAAAAAACAATCCTCGTAATTATCAGGCCCAAATAGGCTTGTTTTATTCCTTTATTGAAGATGAGGATTTCGACAGTGCCTATGATTTCATAGATGAGCTCTTTAAAAATGAGCCTGTCTTTCAATCTTTCAACGACAAAAAATATCGACTCCAAAATGAAAAACATCTGGATCTTGGCGTGCTTACCATTCTGGCCCGTTTTTATGGAGATCAGTTGGAAGAGTCCTGGGCTAAAATAGATACTCTTGTCCGGAATGCTCCAGCAAACCACTGGCTTTTTGAAATAAGAGCTCAAATCAGCAATGCTCGAGAATGGTACAGACAGGCACTCTATGATTTCCATTATGCACTGTTACTTGAACCGACCAGCCTGGCTGCTGGAGCGGGAGAAACTTCCTGCCTGATCGCACTCAGGAGGTATGGCCAGGCACGACCAATTCTTCAAGACATTCAAGAACATTTTCCCGATGAGCATTCAACAAAAGTTCTGACCAAAGAATGGGAATTCAGCAGAAAACCATTCTATTGGGCGGACATTACTTTTTCAAATTCTTCCGGGCCCGATCTTGACGGTAATGGTGTTTTGGCAACAACTGAATTGCTTTCAAGCCCCATTTTCGACAATCTTTACATTAATGCACAACATCGTTATGTCTGGAACGAAATAATAGAAGGAGAAGAAACCTATCACCGCTATGCCCTGGGCCTGAATTACCATCTAATTGACTGGGAATTCTTCGGCCACGTTACTTACAATACATCCAATCTGGATGAAGTTGGAGGCATGGCAATGCTAACCTGGGATCCTGATGATTTCTGGCATTTTACTTTGAAAGGTGAGCGCTTTGCAGTTTCCACTCCATTGCGTGCTCTCTACCACAAAATTCGTTCTGATGCGCTGGCTGTCAGTGCAAAATACCGTTGGAGTGAACAACGTTTTCTCTCTTTGAACGTTCAGGGAAGCACCTTTACTGATAACAATGATAGACTTTCAGGTACAGCAGTCCTGAACCAGCGGCTCATTGATATTCCCCATATAGATCTTGATGGTCGCCTTGAGGCGTATGCGTCCACAAACAGCCTCAGAAATGCTCGATATTTCAACCCTGAGCAGGATTTCAGCTTGCAGGGTGCACTCCACCTGGACCATGTTTATTACAGATACTATGACAAGCTGCTCGCACAACAGCTTGACGCAGGATACGGATTTTACGAACAAAAAGGATTTAAAACAGACTGGATTGGACACATTCGCTACGAACAGAGATATAAGCTTACTCCCTGGGTCGAGATGTTGGCAGGTTTTGAAATAGGCAGGAATGTTTACGATGGTGAAGCAGAGCCGTACCGTCTGGTGCGGTTTATGATAACAGGACGTTTTTAAAGTGAATACAATTAAACGCATTTCAGACTTGGCAGCTTACGGATTGTTCTCCTGTTTTTCACAGACAAAACAGTACCATAAAATACTTATATTCCCTTATGGCGTGTTACTATTCACAGCTCTGTTGCTCAACCTGTTCAACACACCTGTTTTGGCCGCAGGTGACTTCATTGCAATAGCCTATCATGATGTTGTGGATAAACGTGATGAGCTGGAACCTGATGGGGTTACTCTGGATACCCTCATAGACCATTTTGAATGGTTAAAAGTCAACGACTACCATCCTGTCTCAATTGGAGAACTGGTAGCAGCTCAAGCTGGAACACAACCGTTGCCGGACAAGGCTGTTCTTCTCTGTTGGGATGATGCATATGTCAGTTTTTACACACACGTTCTTCCCCTGCTTAAAGCCTATCACTATCCGGCTGTGCTGGCTCTTGTCGGAAGTTGGATGGAACCCGGCTCCAGGGAACTCGTCAAATACGGCAACAAGTTTGTAAAACGGAATAAATTTATGACTTGGGCACAGGTTAAGGAAGTAGCCTCTTCCGGGCTTGTTGAAATTGCCAGTCACTCCAATAATCTGCACTCAACTGTCCTTGGCAATTCCTCAGGTGGAAAACAACCGGCTGCGATCTCCCGTATATTTGATCCGATAACTGCCACATACGAAACAGACAAACACTACAGGGAACGTATAAAAAAAGATCTACAGGCAAACAGTGACCTGATCCTGCATCATGTGGGGACACGCCCACGGGTGATGGTCTGGCCATTTGGCCAGCACAATATGATCACAGTAAAAATTGCGGCTGATACCGGGATGGATATCACAATGACACTGGATCCAGTTCCATCAAGTACCACAAACCTGCAATCTATTGGTCGGATCTACCCAAGCAATAACCCTCATCTCGAAAGATTCCGTTCCTATCTGAACCAGGAAATAAAACCATCTGTCCATCATTTTTTACGATTTGACAGTCGCGACCTACTTGATCCATCGACAGACACGGAACAACACTTCAGCACATTTCTTGATCGGGTAAAATATCTGAATCCCAGCTTCATTATCCTTGATCCGGTTATTGAGGCGAATGGTCGTCGACAAGCCCTGTTTCCCAACAGCCGCTTTCCAATTGCCCAGGATCGTTTGAACCGATTCACCTGGCACACAAGCAAACGAACTGAAACAGCAGTTTACCTGTGGCTTTCCCCGCCTCTTTTTACAGCAGCAGCCGGGGAAAGCCAGACAACCGTAAATCAGTTTTTTTCAGACATGGGCCAGTCAGCACCATGCGGAGGGCTTGTTGTCAACAAGCCTGAACTGATTCAGGATCTGGTTGAAAAGGGGATCACCCGAGTAAATGATGTGCGTTTCTGGAATCCGGACAAACGAAGACTTGCACGAAAAAATATGAGTACATCTGGAACCAATACCCAACTCTCATCGGTGTTCCAGGCACTCGAATCTTTTCAGAAATGGCAGCCTTTTCAGGAAGTCAGCCTGGTCCTTTCAACTGATGATTTTCTGACCCTGGGCATTAGTCAGTTCACTGTCCTTCTCAACTATTTTGACCGACTCATCATCGACATCGGGCAGGACTTCGACCGTTTATTGAGCAAAAGTGGCAAAAAACAGCTCACACAGCTGCATGGTGCAGAATATCTCCGCCAATGTGATTTTTTACTTAGCAGAGACAATCAGGACTCATCCCTGAACTGGGATCTGAAAATCCTGCCAACACTGAATATTATCAATTGGGGCTATCAGTATGATAATTTTCTTGAAAATGAGCCACCTGCAGAGACTATCAGACATCTCTTTTCAAAAACGGACTTCCCGTATCCACTTGTGAAACAAAAACCTTAATCATGTTCACTGCAAAGCGAGACAGGGCTACCGACAAACGGATTTTCAGAGATCAACTACTTTATCTTCTACTTATTCCTTTGCTTATCAACCTCCAGGCCTGCTCTGTTCCATATACTGGTCCATCTGAAGAATCTACCAATACATTACCCTCAATCAAAGCAGTCCAGGTTGATCTTGATTATGTCTATGACAAGGATGCATTGCAACAACAACGAAATATCACATTATTGGTTCGTCGAGTCAAAAACCTGGGAGTAAATACTGTTTTCTTACAGGCTTTTGCTGACTCGGACGGCAATGGCACTGCCGACAGTCTCTATTTTCCAAACAGATTCATGCCCCTGCGGGCAAATCTGTTCTCTCCGATAGCCAGACTTCTGAGACAGAATGGAATTGCAGTATTTGGCTGGCTCCCCCTACTGGCCTATGCACTTCCCGGAAACAATACCCAGCTGTATGTGCACAAAATAAGTGATTCATATAAAAATATTCACACTCCTGCTGATTATCTGCGTCTCTCACCCTTTAACAGTACAGCAAAAAAAATCATTGAAGGTGTTTACCAGGATTTTGCCCGTGAAACAGCCGTTGATGGTATCCTGTTTCATGATGATGGTATTTTGTCTGATTTTGAAGATGATTCAAAGGCCGCACTGCAGGAATACCAGCTTGCTGGATTTCCTGCAGACATTGAAACAATTCATAATGCCCCGTCGACAAAACAACAATGGAGCCGATACAAGACGAAATACCTCACCGATTTTTCCGTCACCCTGCTTGATATCGTGCGCCAGTTTCAACCAGGCATCCTTTCTGCGAGAAACATTTTTGCAGCCCCGATCCTGGAACCGGAAAGTGAAATGTGGTTTGCCCAGTCACTGCCCTCCTTTCTTCGGGCCTACGATTATATTGCGGTGATGGCCATGCCATTTTTGGAAAAAGCTCCTGATCCGCAACAGTGGCTGGAACAACTGTCATGGGCTGCTCTTTCCCATGCCAAAAATCGTGACCGGATAATTTTTGAGTTGCAGTCGAAAAACTGGCTCACCAACAAACCAGTCCCTTCGGAGGTCATGCAGCAGCAGATGACACTCCTCCATCAGATGGGCGTCACGTCCCTAGCCTATTACCCCGATGACTTCTATAACAATATGCCACCGGCTGAGATGATCAACCCATGTCTGTCAGGCCTGGAGGACTGCAATCCGCAGTAAAAATATATGCCTGAACCAATACAGACCTTTTTTAAATTTTACTTTGAGTTCACCTACTTTTACCCGCTGTTCATGGCCTATTTATGGATGACAGGAGCCATAATATATTATTACCACTGGGAAAAACCTTTTGGAGACAAAGTTAACGAGCCACCGGAACTGGCTCACTGGCCCGGTATCTCCATTCTTGTTCCCTGTCATAATGAAGGGGAAAATATCATTGAAACAATCAGCTGGCTGCAAAAAACCAGGTACCCGGATTTTGAAATAATTGCCATTAATGACGGAAGCAACGATGATACAGGAAAAATACTCGATAAACTTTCACAAGAGGTCGAGCAGTTACGGATTATCCATCTGGAAAGTAACCAGGGAAAAGCCAGAGGACTGACCCTTGCCGCTCTTTCAGCTAAAAACGAATTTCTTGTCTGTATTGATGGCGATGTAATACTAGATCCATGGGCCGTTCACTGGATGGTCTGGCATCTGGTCACAAGCCCAAGGGTAGGAGCGGTCACCGGGAACCCGAGAATTCGTAACCGCACCACTCTGCTTGGTAAAGTCCAGGTGGGGGAATTCTCTTCTATTATCGGCCTGATCAAACGGGCGCAACGAGTATATGGTCGTGTTTTCACCATATCAGGCGCCATTGCGGCCTTTCGCAGGTCGGCGCTCCAGCAGGTCGGATTCTGGGATACTGATATGGTTACTGAAGATATTGCCATCAGCTGGAAAATGCAGCTTAACTTCTGGAGTATCCGCTATGAACCCCACGCCATGTGCTGGTTACTGATGCCGGAAACTTTCAAAGGATTATGGCGGCAACGATTGCGCTGGGCCCAGGGCGGGATGGAAGTTTTCATATGCAATATGGGTAAATTATGGACCTGGAAAAGAAGGCGCATGGTTATGCTAACAGTGGAATACCTGATCAGTGCAATCTGGGCATACAGTGTCATTGTCACCATTCTCCTTTGGGCTACTGGTTTATTTATTGATCTTCCTGATTACATTGCGGTAAAATCTCTGATTCCCGGATGGACAGGAATCCTGCTTGGTATAACTTGTCTCATCCAATTTGGTCTCAGCATGATAATTGACTCCAGATATGACCGAGATATTGCAAAAAACTATTTCTGGATTATCTGGTATCCCGTTATTTTCTGGATGATCAATGTATTCACAGTGGCTGTTGGAGTTCCAAAGGCATTGCTGAAGCCCAAGGGCCAAAAGGCAGTATGGACCAGCCCGGATCGTGGTATGCGCAGCTCGACTGTTGAATCGGATCAAATATGATGGCGTCGTAAAAACTCTTCATCTGCTTCGTTGCTACATTTTTTATTTAATTTCAACGTACCCTAGTACGCTGAAATTAAATAAAAAATGTGCGCCTCGCATATGAAGCTTTTTACTTAGCCATCATATTTGATCCGATTCAACAGTCGAGCTGCGCATACCACGATCCGGGCTGGTCCATACTGCCTT
>CAMZLK010000108.1 GCA_947311475.1 uncultured Desulfocapsa sp. | reverse complement strand
GGCAGAAAAATATAAACGAATGTCGAACAAGGAATTTAGAATTTCGAATATAGAAGTTTTTTTACTTCATCATTCGAAATTCCTTGTTCGATATTCGATATTCAGCATCTAGATAGGAACGATTCCCACAGAAACTTTAATTTTCCGATACATGAACAATGATGACCTCGTAAAAAGGTCAAAAACAGGATGGACTTGGAAAAACCTTCATATTCGAGGCACGGAAATTTATAATCTTTTCGGCGTACCAAGGTACGTTGAAAAGATTATTAATTTGCAGTAACGAAGAAGATGAAGAGTTTTTACGAGTCCATCAACAATAATAAGAAGGCTGTTTCACCCACAGGCAAAAGTACAGTATCCTGCTCAAGATACAACTCACACAGCCACAACGCTGTAAAACAGTGTCGCAATGGCGCTTCATTACGATGTCGCCGACTCTGTTTTGTTTCCGATTATATAACTACTCACGGGGTAAGCGACTTACTTTCGCAAACCACTGATTTTGTAACTGCTTACAGGGTGCTGTAGCTTTTCGCAGGCAGGATGGCGCAGCGTATAAGTCATACGTAAGTCAGCGTCACACGCTCTTGGCAGCCGAATGACTTTTACTCAACACTTGCCTTTTTTAACGCACCACGGACAGAGATAGGATAGGGGTGGCGCTCACGGAGAAATATAGGCAAAGTATTACGGGCATTTCTCGCAACTGCCATGGTGGGGTATACACCATAAAACAGAAGAAGCGCGGGAGGGTTGGATGGCCGTTTTAAGATCACCAGCTTATCTGATATAGCGAGATAATCCGGTTGAGAGACAATCCGTTTCAGGTTCTCCTCCGCCTGGTCAGATTGTAAAGACATGAGCTGAATAGTAAAACTTGTTCCCATCGTTCCAGCTTGCCATTTTTCACCTTTAACTGCAAAATCAACGAGTACCGGATCTTTTAGTAACGCAGAAACTGGATTTTTCCTCAAGACCGGTACCTGCGATTGCACAGGAAACCTTTTTTCCCGACTCCGCCCTATAACAAGCCTGGAATTCACACTACGCTTGGTTTTATTTGCAATAATTTTGCTCTGCTTATTTAATTCCGGTATTTCCCGGGAAACTTCAGGTGGTATCCTTTCTACAATTTCCACAGGCAATATATCCACTGGAGTTCGGGAAACCTCAACTGGTTTTTCAATGGCAACAGGGAGACTTCCTTGGCTTTTATCAACAACTGTCTCTTTCCTGCCGGCAACAGGTTCAGACACGGAATCTTGAATAACAACGTCCGTGGCAATAACGGAATCCAGCACGTTCTTCTCTATTTGAACTTCCTCTGCCGTTGAGGTGTCATACCGTTTAGGTGGGTTGGCAAAGACCGGGGACGTATCCTGCGAACCATCTGCATGCTCGGCAAGCTTATCACCATCTCCACCAGACAGAAATATGAACAACAGAAGCACCAGAAGCCCACCCCCTCCAAGCAGATATCGAACTGAAAAAGGTAATCGCGAAGTGATACCGGAACCTGAAGACACGACACCTTTGACAGGGGCGCCATCTTTCACATGATCAAGGAGTACAAGAAATGACGTGTCAGAATTGGATGATTGCAGTGACTCGTCAGCAAACATGTTTATCATCCGATAGTTCCCTCGACTCATTGAGGCAATCTTGGCTGCCGCTTCTCTGGTAAAGACTTCATGGTCACCTGCGCCACGAGAAATTTGAACGCAAAAATTCAGATAATTCCAGGTTTCAGTTTCATCGAGAGTAGATAGAAAAAACTGTTTTTCAGTAATGTCCTTAAAATCACACAATCCCAGCTGCTCCAAATTTCCAGTGAGGCTTTTTTTTCCGGCCAGCAGCACCTGCAGTCCACCACCCTGATCATTCACCTCATCAAGCACCTTCCGAAGTCTCTCAAGTGTTGCCAGATACATCGTTTCAGCTTCGTCACAAATCAGGAGAAGATTTGTAGCTTTATCTTGTAATGATGCCACCAAATCGAGAAAAATCTTTTTGGTGTCAGCCCTGCTTGCATCAACGGGATATTGCAGACCACACTCCCTGGCAACAACACGGACAACATCTTCAAACGATTCAACGATCTGTGGAAGGAGGATAATTGTATGCTCTGTGTCCCACTGCTCAGACAACATCCTGCAGAGCATGGTTTTTCCACTTCCCTCTTCACCAATAAGAGTAATAAGTTCCACGTTATCAATGATGGCAGCCTTGATATCATCTAAAATAGCACCTCGCCCACCACCTGTGAAAAACTGCTCGGTGTTGGCTTCTTCCTGAAACGGCACAGTGCTCTGATTCTTTTGTTCAACTTCTGTCATGATTATTTTTAAACCTTGCAGCAAAATCCTTGCTGTATCTAAAATAGAAAAAACGGTATAGTAACGCGACAAGTCGGAAAACTTATACTAAAATAGCCCGCATGAGCAAAAAATAGAATACTATCAGCTCTTATGTAATCTTCACAGAACTGTATACAGAACAATTATTCTGTTCAAGGAAATTATCCCCCATGCTCACCCCATTACTTGTAAGCATCATTTTTCTTCTTGCTGGTTTTATCCAGGGAGTAAGTGGTTTTGGATCAGCACTGGTGGCTATCCCCCTGCTTAGCCTTATCATTGACATTAAGGCTGCTGTCCCCCTGTGCATATTGAATTCTTTGGTTATCACCACCTATCTTTCCATTAAGATGCGCAAACATCTTCATACGAAAAAAATCCTCCCCCTTTGCGTGGCAGCCGTTCCAGGAATTATCGCCGGTTCAACTATCCTCAAAAAAGTGGGTTCCACTACTATTCAGGTCACCTTGGGCATTTTATTGGTTGCCTATTCAGTTTACAGCCTCCTTACCTCTCCCAAACCACGAAAACTCCATATGGCATGGTCTTACCTTGCCGGGTTTTTATCAGGGGCAATCGGGGCTGCATTTAGTGCCGGCGGCCCGCCAACTATCATCTACACCACGTTAAACGATTGGGAAAAAGATACCATCAAAGCCACATTAAGTGGTTTTTTCCTCTTCAATTCTTACCTGATTGCCATTGTTCATGCAGTTCAAGGCTTAACCACCATTGAAATTTTCACCTATTTCATGATCTCTGCGCCCTTTGTTTTACTTGGTACTGTGCTTGGGACTATCTGTTATGGTAAAATTCCCAGAACGCGATATCTACAGATCATATTTGTATTTCTGACAGCAATGGGTATCATGATGATATTTATGTAAAGTAAGTGTTCCCTGTCCCGCACCTGAGAACACTTCCTGAATTAAATCATTTTAATGAGGATATTATGAACGGAGCAGAACTTCTGATTCAATGTCTTGAGAACGAAGGGGTTACAACTATTTTTGGTATCCCCGGAGAGGAGAATCTCGCATTCCTGGAAGCATTGCGAACCTCAAATATCCGCTTAATCCTGACTCGCCATGAACAGGCTGCAGGTTTCATGGCAGCCACCTACGGGCGTCTCACCGGAAAGCCGGGTGTATGCCTCTCGACTCTAGGGCCTGGGGCCACAAATTTTGTAACGGCTGTTTCCTATGGTCTGCTGGGTGGTATGCCCGTGGTCTTTATAACTGGCCAGAAACCAATCAAAAAGAGTAAGCAGGGACGTTTTCAGATTCTTGATGTGGTCAGCATGATGGAGCCCCTCACAAAATTCACCAAACAAGTTGTTAATGCCGGAACAATCCCTGCCATGATTCGGGATATGTTTCGCATTGCAGTGAATGGGAAATCAGGCCCTGTGCATATGGAATTACCCGAAGACATTGCAGCAGAAGAGATAGAGGCTATTCCTTTTCCCAAAACAAATCTCACCTATCCAGTGGCTGCCAGGGAAGCCATCCTCAACGCAGCACAATTAATTAAGGAGGCAGCATTCCCCCTGGTATTGTTTGGCGCAGCAGCCAATAGACAACGCATCTGCCCCCTGGCCAAAGAATTAATTGAGAAAACAGGACTCTACTTTTTCACAACCCAGATGGGAAAAGGAGTCATCGACGAACACTCCCCAAACTGCCTGGGAACGGCTGCACTCTCTGATTCCGACTATCTTCACTGCGCAATTGATCGTGCCGATGTCATCATAAACATCGGATACGATGTAGTTGAAAAACCACCCTTTTTCATGAATCATGGCACGATGAAGGTTATTCATATCCATTTTGCTCCAGCAGACATTGATGAAGTTTATTTTCCGCAGCACGAAGTACTTGGAGACATTGCTGCGACTCTCCTCGCACTGAAAGATGCCCTGTCCGATTTCAGCCCTTCCAATGATACGTTTTTCCACCGCATCCATAAAGAAATAAATGATCATGTTTTCCAGGATCAGGGCCACGACTGTTTTCCAAACACACCACAACGTATAGTCAGTGATATTAAAAAAACTGTGGACAACAGCTCCATCGTCTCCCTGGACAACGGAATGTACAAGATCTGGTTTGCCCGTAACTACAAGGCCACCCATTCACACTCTCTTCTTTTGGACAATGCCCTTGCCACCATGGGAGCAGGTCTTCCCGTTGCCATTGGAGCAAAACTGGTTCATCCTGAGAGGCAGGTTATTGCGGTGTGCGGGGATGGTGGTTTCATGATGAACTCACAGGAGCTGGAAACAGCAGTTCGCCTTACGTTGGATCTCGTGGTTATTATCCTGCGCGATAACGGCTATGGTATGATCAAGTGGAAGCAGCAAGGTATGGATTTCCCTATTTTTGGACTTGACTTTGGAAACCCTGATTTTATCCAATATGCAGAAAGCTATGGAGCTCATGGATATAGAATCAGCGAAAATGGTACCTTCCCGGACCAGCTGAATCATTGCCTTAACACTGCAGGAGTACACCTGATAGAGGTGCCAGTGGACTACTCTGAAAATGAAAAGGTTTTTTTTAAAGAGTTAAAAAACAAGACTTGTCTTTTTTAGTGCCTTATTTCATAATTTCTGCAATAAAAACAAGCGACTGAGGAGGGTTATTTGCTATCATATTGTTACGTTATGTTATGTCACCAGGCAGGATGATTTCATCCTATCACCTTTATAAAACAACTCTAAGAAGTTACGTTTAAAACTGGTCATTTTCTCTCAAACAAGATATCCTTAGTTATCCTGTAAATATTGTTTGAGAGATATCATGCTTTTATCTGAAGTCACTGTCCATAGTGTTCGCCCTG
>CAMZLK010000107.1 GCA_947311475.1 uncultured Desulfocapsa sp. | reverse complement strand
TAGTACGCCGAAAAGATAAGAAATTTCCGTGCCTCGAATATGAAGGTTTTTCCAAGTCCATCTTGTTTTCGACCTTTTTACGAGTTTATCAACATTTGATAAACTCGTAAAAAGGTTAAAATCCCGATGGCTAAGTAAAAAACTTCATATGCGAGGCGCACATGAAGAGTTTTTACGACGCCATCAACATTTGACTTATATCAAAGAATTATGATTCACTTTTACTTATACTTGAATTATTTGTAATATGACTAGGAGCTTGTCCGAGAATAGGCATTTTGGTCAAAATCGAAGAATTTTCAGAAAATAAGCGCAGCCATATGACTGATATTGCGAGCATTATTTTTTGACAATTCTAAAGAGTTTGGGCAGGTAGCGAGGAACGAGACTCCGAAAGGGCATTCTCGGACAGGCTCCTGGCATATCCTAAGTATCCTTGTGGAAAGGCGACAAGGATTTTATATTAACCATTTTCACCGTCGGGAGGAAAAATGATTCAATTAAAAACAGTACTGGCTGCAGGTGCCTTTGTTCTGTTGTCCACAGCAGGAATTGCCGGGGCAGCTGACAAATGTGTTGAATGTCACACCAAGGTGTCCCCTGGCATGGTCGCGGACTGGAAAACATCTGAGCATTCGAAAAATGATGTCACCTGTTCAACCTGTCACGGAGACGCACACTCCACCGCAGAAGATTTCTTAAAGGCAAAATTGCCCAATGAGGCCGTCTGTGCCGAATGTCATGAAGAGCAGTTCGAATCTTTTAAAAAGGGTAAGCATAACTATGGATGGGCAGTACTAAATGCTATCCCTGCAACCCATATGGCACCAGATGAGTTGATAGAAGGTGGACGCGGTTGTGGCGGTTGTCACAATATGGGTATCAGAACTGATGCTGAGGTAAAAGCTCAGCTTGATGCAGGGTATCGTTACCAAACTAACTCCTGTGACGAATGTCATACCCGTCACACCTTCTCCAAGAAGGAAGCAACTAACCCAAGGGCCTGTCAACAGTGCCACATGGGCTACGATCACCCACAATGGGAAATGTGGTCAAGCTCCAAGCACGGTATGCGCTACTTTGCAAAGCTGGCTGGAGATCTGCCAGGGTCTGCCACAGCACCCACCTGTCAGACCTGTCATCTTCCTGATGGAACCCACGAAAACCACACTGCCTGGGGATTCCTTGGTGTACGTCTTCCTTTTCCTGAAGATGCACAGGAAAAAGCTGATCGTATTACCATCCTGAAAGCACTGGGAGTTATTGATCCGGAAAGTGGTAAGACCACAGATCTTCTTAACGTAGTATTGTCTGT
Source organism: uncultured Desulfocapsa sp. (assembly GCA_947311475.1). Classification (GTDB taxonomy): domain Bacteria; phylum Desulfobacterota; class Desulfobulbia; order Desulfobulbales; family Desulfocapsaceae; genus Desulfocapsa. The sequence continues at coordinate 39,501 of CAMZLK010000107.1, read as the reverse complement.
TGATATGGTTCGCGCGGATCAGGCATCTTGGCAAAAAGAGCGTGATAAAATGCTCAAGACCTGTACTCAGTGTCATTCCATGAATTATGCAAAAACACAGCTTGACGCTGGCGATGCAATTCTTTCAAAAGCTGACCGCCTGATGGCAGAAGCCATTGAAACCGTTGCTGCTCTCTACAAAGACGGAATCATTGAGAAACCAGCTGCATATCCTTTTAACTACCCCTTCCTTCTCACCATGATGCACACCAATGGCGCTAACTGGGATCAGGAACTGGATAAGCTGTCCTATATTGACCAGATTCTGGTACGCATGTACATGAAACACCGCATGCGGGCATACCAGGCATTTTTCCACGTCAACCCCGACTATGCCTACTGGTACGGTTGGAACATGATGACTGAAGATCTGGGAGAAGTAAAAGAACTCGCAAGAACAATGAGAGCAACCCATAAAAAATAACAGTTGTTTTTAAATTTATGCAGTTCCAAAAGGCCTGTGGTATTATTCTTAACTGAAAATATCATGGGCCTTTTTTTTATATTTTAACGGGAATTATTGATGTCCACCCAAAAAACACCTTGGTATGTTTACCTGCTCCGTTGCAGTGATGCATCTTTGTATACCGGTATCACAACCGATATCAGCCAGCGCATACAAGAACACAATCATAGCAAAAAAGGAGCAAAATATACACGGGGTCGAAGACCGGTTATCCTGGTATACCAGGAAAGGCTCTCCTCTCGGTCTCTTGCCTGTAAAAGAGAATACCAAATCAAACAAATGAAAAAATCGGAAAAAGAGCAAATCGTGAACGATTACAATTTTCTCACAATATAAAATTTGGAAATAATACTGTTTTGCTGTAGATTTCACTGAGCGGAGGACTGTTTTTCTCTTCTTTATGAGACTTTTTTCAGCGAAACAGATCACACTCACATAAACATTTCACCCCCCTAACAGAGACATATGACTTCAATCCTCGTTGTAGATGATGAACGCAGTATGCGCGACTTCCTCAAGATCCTTCTTGTAAAAGAAGGCTATCTGGTAGAAACTGCCCCCGGAGGTGCTCAGGCACTCGACGTAATTGAAGAACGGAGCTTCAATCTGGTTATCAGTGACATTCGCATGGACGGTATGGATGGCCTTGAACTCTTAAACAATATTAAAGAAAAACACCCATCTTTACCCGTTGTAATGATCACAGCTTTTGCCTCCCCTGATGATGCTGTTTTTGCCATGAAAAACGGAGCATTTGACTATATCAGCAAGCCATTTAATGTGGATGAGATCAAATCAGTTATTCTGGCTGCGACATCCAAAGGCAAACAAAAAGCAGACGACAAATCCATTTCTGAAGAATTTCCGGAAATCATAGGTGAAAGCCGGGAAATGATAAAGATTTTTGAGATGATAAAGCGGATTGCCATCACTCCCGCCAATGTCCTTATCTTGGGTGAATCAGGTACAGGAAAAGAACTGGTCGCCCAGTCCATTCACCGCCATTCCCAGGTCTCAAAACAGGAGTTCATCCCCATTACCTGTAGCGCCATCCCTGAAGAACTCATGGAGAGTGAATTGTTTGGCCATGTCAAAGGGTCTTTTACCGGAGCAGTGAATGACAAACAGGGATTATTTAAACTGGCCGATAACGGTACTGCCTTTCTTGATGAAATAGGTGAACTCACCCCTATCATCCAGACCAAATTACTTCGTGTTCTTCAGGAACGTGAGATTAAACCTGTCGGCGGAACCAGGGTTCAAAATGTCAACGTCCGTATTATTGCTGCAACAAACAAAATTCTTGAAGAAGAAATCATGGCAGGCAGATTCAGGGAGGATCTTTTCTATCGCCTCGCTGTTGTTCCACTCCGCGTTCCTGCCCTTCGTGAACGAAAAGGTGACGTCCCATTACTGGTCGATTTCTTTCTTAAAAAATATTCAAAACTGTTTGGTAAGGAAGTACAGGAGATGTCCTCTTATGCCATGGAAGTATTAATGAAATATGACTTCCCTGGAAATGTTCGTGAACTTGAGAATATTGTAGAACGAGGCGTTGCCCTTGAATCATCAAATATTATCCTGCCGGAAAGTCTGACTCTGTCCTCCTTCCGTTCAGAAAGCGCAGGGGGAGCACCACAAACAGCCTCCAGGTTTCAAGTGGTTGCCGATGAGGAAGAACTTTTTGATATGGGCCTTGATGAGGTCATGGCAGAAACGGAGAAAAGATGCCTTACTGCTGCCCTGGAAAAGAGTGGAAACTCAAAGATGAAAGCCGCTGAGCTCCTTCAGGTGAGCTTCAGGAGTCTGCGGTATAAAGTGAAAAAATATGACATAGGATCATCATAAATGTCATCACGCGTAGAGAAGGAATATCCCGTCGAAAGAAGAACGCTGGCCGTACTCCTGGTGAACCAGCTCCTCTGGATGCTGTTTCTTCGTGTTGTGTTATACACATTAATTTTGGGGGTGAGTGCTTATCTGCAATCTAGGGATTTTAATGTTATCCTTCTGCCACCTGCGCATCTCTTCATTTTTATCATCTTTGTTTATGGCACTTCCATCGCATCCGGCTTTATTTTCCTGAAAACGAATATAAACACCCGCCGTTTTGGGTTATCTCAGATCCTGCTGGATACTTTTGTCGTTTCTATTCTTATTTATTACACTGGTGGCTCAGCTTCAATTTTTTCTCCAATCTATTTTTTTCCCATTATTTCAGGTGGCCTTATTTTACCTCGCCTCGGAGGCCTGATAGCAGCTAGTGCTGCTACTCTACAATTTGCCATTGTTCTCGCACTTGAATATAATCAGATATTTCCCTCTTTACTGAAAGTACCATTCTATGATTATGGCCAAGCTAGCTTAGCAACACTCAACCTCTTTGCCGTCTACGGACTCATTTTCTTCTTAACGGCAGTTCTCAGCAGTCTCTTTGCCGGAAGGCTTAGAAAAACAGAAGATGCACTTTCTTATTCGGAACGGGAATATGATCAATTAAGCCTTTTGTACAAACAAATATTCGATGATATCTCAACAGGTATTATCACGACAGATGCTAATAATCGAATCACTTCCGTTAATAATGCCGCCACACTCATCACCGGGTATTCCTTAGACGATTTACTGCAGAACGATTTCCATCTTTTTTTTCCCAACGTCACTTTCAGCACAAAAGGCTCTCGTCATTCAGCAGAACTCATACGAAAGAACAATAAACGAACACGCATTGGCTACTCTTATGCTCATTTACAACCATCACAGACCTTAACTGATGATCCCACAGATGCAAATAATGACCTTTGCGAAAATTGTAAAATAATAACAATTCAAGATATCAGTGAGGTTGAGCGCCTTGAAAAACAGATGCAACAGGCTGAAAAACTTGCTGCCATCGGGCGTATGAGTGCGGGTATCGCCCATGATTTCAGAAACCCGTTAACTGCTATCTCCGGCTCTGCCCAAGTACTGGCAAATGATTTCAAATCAAGTAACTCCACAGAAAAACAGGCCAATCTGGAGCTTGTCAATATCATTTTACGGGAATCCAACCGACTTTCCAATACCGTTTCTGATTTCCTGAAATTTGCAAGACCGGAACATGCTGAAAAAGATTGGTTTTCTCTGAAACGCTGTCTTGAAGAAGTGATCGAAGTAGCAAAGCTTGCCCCCACGTGGCCGACAGCGACTATCAAACTTACGATAGCCACAGAAGAAGTTGTGGACGTGTGGGCTGATCAGTACCAACTCTTTACCATCCTCAACCACCTGTTGCAAAACGCCCTTGCCTTTGCATCAGCGGGAGAAGAACAGATATCCATAAAGGCTAAAGAATATGAAGAAAATGACCACTCGGGAAAAACAGAAATAACTGTGGAAGACAACGGGCCCGGAATAGAGCCGGGAAGAGAAGAGAGAATCTTTGAACCCTTTTACACAAAACGGGTTGATGGTACTGGGCTTGGGCTTGCTATTATCAAACAAATGATAGAAGAACACAACGGAACCATAGCAGTTAGTGCTTCATCCCTTGGAGGGGCAAAATTTACGGTTTGCTTACCCCTTCCTCGGGAATAATAAAAGATCAGGGGTCAGGTTTTATTCGTCCTCTTTCCAAACTGTAGCACCGAGTGCAGTAAGTTTTCCGACCATATCTTCATAACCGCGTTCCAGGTGATAAATTCTGGATATATCTGTTCGGCCCTCTGCTGCAAGACCAGCAATAACAAGCGATGAGCTTGCACGTAGATCCGTTGCCATGACTTGGGCTCCTTTGAGAGCACTCCTGCCAAGGCCTTTGACCATGGCGAGTCTGCCATCTATCTGTATATCTGCTCCCATGCGCTGTAACTCTGCCACATGCATAAATCTATTTTCAAAAATAGTCTCATGGACCACACTGAGCCCGTCACTCATTGTCATGAGTGCCATAAATTGGGCCTGTAAATCTGTTGGGTACCCTGGATAGGGCATTGTGGTAACATCCACTGCCTGAATACCATTTATCTTTTTATCGGCATTGATGCGTATGGATTTCGTGCCAATTTCAACATCCACACCGGCCAGACGAAGTTTATCGAAAAGAGACGGCAGATGGCCGGGATCACAATTGTTTATCACTGCACGACCACCAGCAGCACATACGGCTATGGCATAGGTTCCCGTCTCAATCCTATCTGGTATTATACGACTTTCAGCAGCTTTTAATTGCTCAACACCATGAATGGTTAAGCGGTCACCATCTTTACCTTCGATATCTGCTCCCATGGCAACGAGCATATCTATCAGGTTTCCGATTTCCGGTTCCCTTGCAGCATTTTTAATTATCGTGGTTCCCTTGGCCAAAGCTGCAGCCATGAGCAGATTTTCAGTTCCGGTTACAGAAGGAATGTCAAAATAAACAGTACCCCCCTGCATTCTTCCATCTATATAAGCGTCAACATAGCCGTGTTCAAGATCACACCTTACACCAAGTTGTTCAAATCCCATCAGATGAAAATTGATCGGACGGGCACCAATGGCACAACCACCAGGAAGAGAGACCTTGGCGCGTCCAAGACGGGCAAGTAATGGACCGAGCACAAGCACAGATGCCCTCATCGTTTTTACAAGATCATAGGATGCTTCAGAATAACGTAAGCCCGTACCATCAATTTTAAGAGTAGTCCCTTCACGCTCCCAGCTAAGTCCAAGAGACTCCAACAGACGAAGAATAGTCCTCGTATCACGCAGATCAGGTACATTGTGCAAAACATGAACCCCCGGAGCAAGCAAACTCGCGGCAATGAGAGGTAGCGCAGCATTTTTTGCACCACTGATACTCACCTCGCCTTTAAGCGTTCTGCCACCTTCTATTACTAACTTATCCATCCTGACTCTTTCCTTGGGAGCTTATATTATTCTACTGTGTTTCCAGTTTCGCATGAAATATCCGATCATGGCCAGCATAATCTTTTTCTATTAGAAGTTCTGTAAAACTTTTAGTAAGTTTTTGTTCTTTTTTAAAAATTGACAACACATCGCCCCCTTGATCAGCCCCAATTTCCATAAACAACTCAGCTCCTTGTGTCATTCGGCATCGAAGTTCCAGGTTAATCCTTTCTATTATCTGAAGTCCTTTGTTTCCACCGTCTAGGGCAAGATGAGGCTCGTAGCGATCCACTTCCGGCTGTAACCCAGTAGCAATATCCTGTTCACTGACATAGGGAGGATTAGACACGGCAAGCGAGATGCAGGGTACGGCTTTTATGGCAGATAACAGATCACATTGAAGAAAACTCACAAGATGTAAGACACAATGCTTTTTAGCATTTTCTCTGGCAACGAGAAGAGCCTCCATGGAAAGGTCTATGGCCAAAACCTTTCGTCCCAGTTCTTTTGCAAGGATAATCGCTATGACGCCACTGCCACAACAAAGATCAACTATTACCCCTGGATCCTGAATTTTCCGGGATCCGACCTTGAGTGCTTTTTCAAGGAGCAATTCAGTTTCAGGTCGGGGGATAAGGACATCAGGAGAAACCAGAAAATCAAGGGACCAGAACTCCTGGAAGCCCAATATATAGGCAAGCGGTTCACGCTGTTCACGTCGGGCAATAAAATTGAAGAACAGTTGCACCTTTTCTACTGAAAGCTTATCATCAGCCATCAGGTATAGTTCAGTACGTGATTTGCCAAGACAATGGCCAAGGAGTAATCCGGCATCAACCTCGGGACTGTCTACTCCTGCTTTTTCAAGCCGTAACCATGCTTTCTGAAGCAGCTCCCGAATCAGCAAAACACCTCCCAAACCCAGCTTCTACTGAATCAATTTCAACTTTTCTTCCTGATCGTGGGTAATGAGTGGTACAAGAACTTCTTCCAATTTACCGGCCATTATCGAATCAAGCTTGTAGAGAGTAAGGTTAATACGATGATCAGTCATTCGACCTTGAGGAAAATTATAGGTCCGAATACGTTCGCTGCGGTCACCTGTTCCCACCTGACTTCTTCTTGCTTCTGAGATCTTATCGTGGTGTTCCTGTTCCATCTTATCGAGTAAACGAGCCCTTAAAACAGTAAGCGCTTTGGCCTTGTTTTTATGCTGAGATTTCTCATCCTGGCAGGTTACCACAAGACCTGTGGGTAAATGCGTGATACGAACAGCAGAGTCAGTGGTATTTACTGACTGACCACCAGGACCAGAAGCTCGATAAACATCAAACTTCAGCTCACTTGGATTAATATTGAGTTCAACCTCATCGGCCTCAGGAAGGATAGCAACTGTTACAGCTGATGTATGGATTCGTCCCTGGGTCTCGGTTTCCGGCACTCGCTGTACTCTGTGTACACCACTTTCATACTTAAGTTTTGAAAAGACTGCATTACCGCTGATAAGGGCAATGATCTCCTTAAATCCTCCAATCCCAAGATTACTGGAACTCATAACTTCAACTTTCCAGCCCTGAGATTCTGCATAACGCGAATACATTCTAAAAAGATCCGCTACAAAAAGTGCAGCCTCATCTCCGCCTGTTCCGGCACGAATCTCAAGGAAAGTATTACGCTCATCATTTGGATCTTTCGGTAGAAGAAGAAGCAGAATATCCTGCTCAAGTGTTTTTTCCTGAGCTGTCAGTTCATCGATTTCTTCACGGGCAAGATCCAGAAGTTCTAAATCATCGTCCCCTTCCTGAAGAAGTTCACGATTATCTGCAATATCGTCAATTACTCTATCAAGCTTATCATAGAGCACCTGAAGTTTCGAGAAATGTGAATGTTCCTGAACCACTTTTTGATAGGATTTCTGATCTGCAATAAGGGATGGATCAGAAAGTCTCCCTTCAAGATGAGATATTTTTTCATCAAGGTCTGTAAGTTTATCTAACATGAGGGAATACCGAAGAGAACTGCGTTAGAACAAAATAGAAAATCCACAACCTGTATAATAGTTACAAGTCATGGATTGATGGCGTCGTAAAAGCTCCTCATCTGCTTCGTTGCTGCAATTTATTTAATTTCAACGGATCTAAGTACGCCAAAATTAAACAAAAATCAAACAATTATGGGATGATGACAAGCTGTTATACTATTTTTTTTGGTCGAAATGCTTTGCGTAACGTTTCTTAAACTTCTCGATGCGTCCGGCGGTATCAATCAATTTCTGTTTCCCAGTAAAGAAAGGATGGCAGGCCGAACAGATCTCAACTTCCATTTCAGAATTAACAGACCCAAGTTCGACTTCATTACCACAACCACAAACAGCTGTAATTTTATGATATTCAGGATGTATATCATTTCTCATAATTATAGTTCCTTAAATAGAAGAGTGCCCTTTTAGAACACATTTATCTTTGAATAGTTTAAGAGAAAAGAATGTAATAAAACCCAACAATAATTTCAACTAAAAACAGTTCTCGAAGTAAAATATCGCGTTTACCAAAACCGGCTAAGTGTTCATGGAATTAATGAAATCTTCATTTGTTTCATGCTGTTTCAGCTTATCGAGAAGAAACTCCATTCCACTGGCAGGATTCATTGAAGCGAGAAGCTTACGAAGAATCCAGACCCGGTTAAGAAGAACCGGTTCAAGCAGCAGATCTTCCTTGCGAGTCCCTGATTTCTTAAGATCAATGGCAGGATAGATACGCCTGTCTGACATTTTTCTATCGAGCACCACTTCCATGTTTCCCGTTCCTTTAAACTCCTCAAAGATAACTTCATCCATACGGCTTCCTGTCTCAACAAGTGCTGAAGCAATAATGGTCAAGCTGCCGCCTTCTTCGATATTTCTTGCAGCACCAAAAAATCGTTTGGGACGATGGAGAGCATTGGCCTCAACACCACCTGAAAGGATTTTACCACTTGCCGGAGTAACTGTATTGTAAGCTCTGGCCAAACGAGTGATACTATCAAGAAGAATTACAACATCTTTCTTATGTTCAACCAGTCTTTTGGCCTTTTCAATTACCATTTCAGCAACTTGGATATGACGTTGCGGAGGCTCATCAAAGGTGGAACTGACCACCTCTGCTGTTTCAACCGTACGCTGCATTTCAGTTACCTCTTCAGGACGTTCATCTATCAGTAAAACAATAAGGTAGACTTCCTTATGATTCTTGGCAATTGCGTTGGCGAGTTTCTGAATAAGCACGGTTTTACCGGTTCTTGGAGGGGCTACTATCAAACCACGCTGTCCTTTCCCGATGGGACACATCATATCCATTAAGCGCATGGAATAATTATGAGACTCCATTTCCAGATTAAATTTTTCTTCAGGATGGAGAGGGGTAAGATTACTAAAGACTGTCTTTTTCTTTGCAGCCTCTGGGGAATCAAAGTTAACAGCCTCAACTTTTAACAGTGCAAAATAGCGTTCACCATCTTTAGGAGCTCTAACGTGTCCTTCTATGGTATCACCTGTGCGAAGTCCAAGGCGACGAATTTGTGATGGAGACACATATATATCATCAGGCCCCGGAAGATAATTATAGTCAGGTGCACGTAAAAAACCAAAACCATCAGGCAGGATTTCCAGCACCCCGGAGCCCCTCATCTTTCCGTCTTTATCCGCCTTTGCCTGAAGGATAGCAAATATCAACTCCTGCTTACGCAGTGTATTTACATTTTCAACTTTGAGCGTACGTCCAAGTTTGACAAGATCGGCAATTTTTTTAAGTTTTAATTCTGCCAGATTCATTAATTCTGTTCTCCATTGTGAGGGCTGTTTGGCGGGGATGTGAAATGGTAAAATACCGTTTATTTGATCAGATACGATAAACAAAAGGCGTTAAATTAGTTAAGGGTATCAAATATTCTCTTTCCGCGAAATAGAAGCAATCTTAACCAGCCATAGACTGAGATCACATATCTCTGTTTATATCAATTTAGACGAACTAGGGGTATTGTTAGATAGGATATTTAAGAAAAAATTAAATAGTAAATCAGGTTAAATTAAACTGAAATGTGTTCTTATTAGTACCTTACTCCATAATTCCTGCAATAAAAAAACAAGAATATGTGAGAGTAAATAATATCAAACCGTTATGAATAGCAACAAAGCACTTACTTGCAGTTTATCTGCGTCAGGCTACTGTATTCTCTATTTCGATCAAAAAACAAGGCAGGAATATCTTCTTGATTAAAGCTATAGTAAGATTTCAGTAAAAAGCTGTCAAGCCTTTTTCATTGTTCTCGATGTTTTCTCATAAAAAGATGGCTTTCAGGTATTTTTTGTTTAAATTCTGTAAGTTTTTCCAGGGTGGCGCCGAAAGAACCGGAATTATCAATTACCCAATCGGCAATCCTGCATTTTTCCAGAAGAGGCATCTGACAGGCTATCCCCTTTTTCGCCTCATCAATTGACACCAGATCACGTTCTTTTATTCTCTTGATACAGGTTTCTTCATCAGCATAAACAACGAGTGTTGTATCAAAATCTCTCTGCCATCCCTTTTCAAAAAGTAGAGGAACTTCAATCACAAGGCTAACTCCTCTCGCCTCCGCAACTATGCACCTATGAAGTATTTCTTTACGTACAAGGGGGTGAAGGAGATCATCAACTTTTTGACGAAGTAAAGCATCAGTAAAGATCTTTTTCCGTAAATATCGTCTATTCAGCGCACCATTTTCCAGAAAGAAATCTGCAGAAAACTGTTTAACCATTTCATCATGAACTGCCTGCCCTGGTTCAAGGAGCTTGCGACAAATCAAATCAGCGCTACTATTTTCAGCATACAGCATCTCCGCAAGCGTTTCAGCCACAAAACTTTTGCCTGAACCCATGCCACCTGTAACTGCAATATTCACGTGAATTCCATTATCTTTTCAAACTTTTGACAACGCAGCTCATCTACTATTTCCTGGAAATCCTGCCAAACAGGGGCTGAGTAATCCAGTTTTTCACCGCTTATGGGATGAATAAAAGTCAAGCTGTGAGCATGGAGCATCTGGCGTGGATATTTCCTGGTATTTCTGGCTCTTCCGTATAGCATATCACCAGCAACAGGATGGCCAAAAGAGGAGAAATGTACACGTATCTGATGGGTTCTTCCTGTTTCAATTTGAACACGAACAAGACTGCACCCTTCGGAATATTCTTCAAGAACCTGCCAATTGCTAGCGGCATATCTCCCCTTCCCCTCGTCACATACTGTCATTTTCTGACGATGTTTGGGATGCCTGCTGATAGGTGCAACGATCCGTCCATTTTTTTGTTTTAAAAAACCAAAAACAAGTGCGACGTATTCCTTATCAACGGTTCTATCCTTAAATGCATCAATGAGTAATCGATGGCAGGTAGCAGTTTTTGCAGCTACCATTATTCCGGAAGTATCCTTATCGAGACGATGAACAATACCAGGCCGTATCTGGTTTCCGACATCTGCAATCTCCTGACAATGATGGAGTAGACCATTCACAAGAGTAAAATCCGGGTTCCCCGCCCCTGGATGAACCACAATTCCTGGAGGTTTGGAAAGAATGATAAGAGAATCATCTTCAAAGAGAATATCAAAAGGAACCTTTTGGGCTATTATTTCAGGCGCAGTAGCCTGAAAAACTGTCCCACTGATAAACTCATCCGCTTTCAATCGATAACTACTCTTCTTCTTCTTCCCATCAACCAACATAAGACCAAGACGAATGGATTGGGCAAGGCAGCTTCTGGAAGAATCAGCAATACATTGCATCAGAAAATGATCAAATCGGATACCGGCCATCTCTGCGGACACTCTGACTTCAAGTGTCGCAGTTGGTTTGTCTGGAGAAGAAATATTTAAATCAGGAGAGACCATGACAGGATGCCATGCCTAAAAATATGAGGTTAACAACAGACACACAATTTTTACTCAAATTAATTGAACATCTTTTCAATCATTTTTTCAATTTTGGTCTCATCAACTTTACGGGCGAGTGAAATTTCCGTAACCAGCAGATTCTTGGCAGTGTCCATCATCTTCCGCTCTCCGTAAGAGAGGTCTTTATCAACGCTCAGAAGATATAAATCACGAAGAACAGCAGCAACTTCATGGATAGAACCGGTTTTAATTTTTTCCATGTAATCTCTGTAACGACGATTCCAGGTTTGTGCACCAATTTCCGTTTCCCTGTCCTTCAGGATATCAAGTACAGCCTCTACTTCTTTTTTACTAATTATGGCACGAAGACCAACATTATCACTGGTAGCTGTTGGAATCATTATTTTCATATTATTATCAAGGATCTTCATTACATAAAAAGCTTGATCGATCCCAGCAACAGTCTGACTTTCAATAGCTTCAATAACACCTACACCATGGGCCGGATAAACGGCCATATCACCTTGAACAAACAAAGCATCCTCCTGAAATAACATAGGGATTGAGACAAACACTTCCATAGACACTGAAAATGTTCAACATCTGGTCCGAAGCATGTTGAAAATGCCTGACTCTGACAGTAGTCATTAAAATAACAGAACAAATAATTGGAGCCAAAAATAGTACCAATTATTAATTATACCACACATGGACACAATACGCTTCGAAAAAACCATTACTTAAAAAAGGGAAACGTGTAAATCATTTCACCGAGTTGATTATATTCATTGCTTGTTGACTTCCGGATTTTACAAAAGCCTCAACCCCGTCAACGAGACAAGGAATCCTTCTATTGAGTAACTCCTGCTCCGCTCCAGACAGGCCCCCCAAAACATACCGATCAACGGGGATTTCAGCGTGTACACCTTCTTTTCCAGGCCTCCCAACGCCATACTTAAGCCGAAAAAAAGCCCTGGTGCCGAGGCATTGGATTAGTGAGCGAATGCCATTATGTCCCCCAGGGCCGCCACCTGCAACAAGTTTTAATCGCCCGGGATTCATATCAATATCATCATGTACAACAAGTATATTGCCGGATGGGATCTTAAAAAAATCGACAAAACGGGCAACAGATTTCCCGGAAAGGTTCATAAAAGACTGAGGCTTTACAAAATACAATCTTGCTTCCCATAAAGAGAGGGTATTATATAATGCGTCCCATTTTGCAAGCTTAAGAGATTCATTTTCACTACCTGCAATCGCATCAACAATTTGAAAGCCAACGTTATGCCGGGTTTTTTCATATTTCTGACCGGGATTACCAAGCCCCACAATCAAATATCTTTCTTCGGCCACCTTGCCAGTTCCTTTCAAAAAAAAATCCGAAAAGAACCCGCAGAGGTTCCTTCCGGACATATGCTCAACGTCTTCTGCGTTTTGCTATTCGGTCGTTGCACCGTTCTTATCGCCAGACTCAGGAGACGCACTAAGCTCAACCTCATCTTCTTCAAGAGTTTCATGAGCAGATGTAATCTCAACGAAAATATCTGAGGCATCAGAAAGCATTGTAACGTTACCGGAAAATTCGATGTCTGAATAAGCAATTGAATCACCGATGGCAAGATTGGAAATATCGACACTGACAGTGTCAGGAATTTCAAGTGGCAGGCCTTCTACCTGAACAGTCGAGTTATGGATAGTCAGCTCACCACCAAGATCTGTACCCTTGGCTGTACCGGTTAATTCTATTGGTACTGCAAACGATTTGGGTGTTTGCAAATCGATTTCAAAAAAATCGGCATGAACCAAACTGTCATCAACTGGATCTGTCTGAATCTCTTTCATCATCACATGACGGGTATCACCACCATCAATGGAAAGATTTACAATGGCATTTTTACGACTGATCTGAAAAAGACTTTTCACAAAAGGAACAGTTTCAAGCTGAAGCGCCATAACGTCCTTATTGTTACCATACAATACAGCCGGTGTATTTCCATCTCCCCGCAGGCGACGCATGGCACATTTCCCAAAATTCTCTCTCTTTGAAGCGGCAACATCTACTTGAAACATATATCCTCCTTGGTCCCAATACAATGTTAAACATAACACATCGGGATTTATATCAATATCTAATATCTTTTATTTACAGCTCGTCAGTTACACAAATAATGAACTGATGGAGCCTTCTGTATGAATACAGTCAATGGCCTCAGCCAGTAGCTTTGACACAGACAGCACTTTAATCTTATCACATTTCAAGGCATCACCACGCAAAGGAATAGAATTGGTAACCACCAGCGAGCTGATAACTGATTTATTTAATCTCTCAACAGCAGGTCCCGAAAGTACCGGATGGGAACAACAAGCGTGGACTTCTTTAGCTCCATGTTCCATAAGCGTTTTAGCACCACTACAAAGGGTGCCTGCCGTATCTACCATATCATCAAGGAGAATTGCAGTCTTACCTTTCACGTCTCCAATTACGTGCATGGCTTCACATTCATTTGCGCGTTCACGACGTTTATCTATAATTGCAAGTCCGGCATCAAGACGCTTGGCAAAGGCTCGGGTTCTTTCAACACCACCGGCATCGGGAGAAACCATTACCACGTCACTGAATTTGTCTTTAATGTAGTCAAGAATAACGGGTGCAGCATAAAGATGATCCACTGGTATATTAAAGAAGCCTTGAATCTGTCCGGCATGGAGATCCATACTGAGAACTCTGCGAACACCGACTGCCATAAACATTTCGGCAACAACTTTTGCTGAAATTGGAACACGCGGTGCAACCTTTCTATCCTGCCTGGCATAACCATAATAAGGAACCACAGCGGTAATTCTTCTTGCAGAAGCTCGCCTCAAGGCATCAACCATAATCACCAGTTCCATGAGATTATCGTTTACCGGCGTACAGGTTGGCTGAACAACAAAAACGTCGGCACCGCGAACATTTTCTTTTATCTCAATGAATATTTCACCATCACTGAACTGCTTAACATCTGCCACCGAAAGGGGCATATTCAGGTAATCAGTAATTTCCTGTGCCATAAGTGGATTGGCATTTCCAGAAAAGATCTTGATGATATTCGGCATAATTATTTTCTCAGTACAGTGATCTGAAATATGGTTTTTATTTTCTTCCAATGCACCAATTTCGCCCGTTTAACCCCGGTTCACAGTACGTAAGCTATGTAACCGGACTTAAACGGGCGAAATGAGACATTTTAAAACAATATGGCTGGGGCGGGAGGATTCGAACCTCCGCATGCCAGGATCAAAACCTGGTGCCTTAACCGCTTGGCTACGCCCCATTTGTAACTGCTTCCAGACACTGCATTTTAACTACAGCAGCTGGAACCAATTACACTTCCCTAACAACTTCAACTAATCACTTTCAAAAGGTCTGGTGACGAACACTCCTGCCCCATATCTTTCTGTAAGTTTTCCAACACACGTCTGTAATTGAATGTTTTCACCAACAACATCAGGAAAAACACCAAACACAGTTGGACCACTTCCTGACATGAGAGTCCCCAAAGCCCCATTATCACGCATGGTTTCTTTGATTGTCTGAATCTCGGGGTAACGTGCAATTGTCACTGTTTCCAAATCATTATACAATGAACAACATACTTCATCCAAGCTCTCATTTTTACGACAATCAGACAGATTAGAATCTTTATCAATCCTTGTCAACGTAAAATTTTCATAAACCCATGCTGTAGGCACAGAAAAGCCAGGATTAACTAATAATAATGAACAATCTTCTAATGTTCCGTGTCCTTCCATTTTATCACCAATACCTGTGGCACGCACAGAAGAATCCGGTACAACAAAAAACGGAACATCCGCGCCAAGTGATTTTGCCACCCCCACTAATGTCTTTTTCGGAATTTCTGTTTGAAAAAGACGATTCAAACCAGTCAGCACAGCTCCAGCATCACTGCTTCCACCACCCAATCCTGCCGCAATTGGTATTTTTTTTTCAAGTACGATGGAAACACCATATTTATTCTGTAAACCTGTAACATCAAGAAATGCTTTTGCCGCCTTCCAGACCAAATTTGAGTTATCTTCGGGTAAGCCTGAATCTGGGCAGAACAAATGGATTCCAGGCTCCTCCCGGCGCTGTAGAGTCACTGAATCTGCAAGGGAAATCTTCTGCATCACACTGTCAAGATCATGAAAGCCATCGGGCCGTTTTCCAAGAATATGAAGGCTGAGATTTACCTTCGCCGGGGCTGAAACAACAAGTACAGTATCAGGAGGAATCATTTCAGGAAGATTTAGTGTCTTTCTTGCTGTCTTTTGCAACCTGAACAAATCTCATTTTCACATCGTAGAGAAGATTCTTCAACATTTCAGATTCGTCAGAATCCAGATTCCCTTTGGTTTTTTCCTGCAACAGCACAAGAGTATCAATGGCATGCCTGGCCAAAGAAAAATCAATTATTTTTTCGCCAGTTTGAGGATCTGCAATTTCGCCCAGGTGAAACAAGGCTGAGGTATTGAGAGACATGATAAAGGCCATAAAAGTGACCTCGGGCATTACACACCCTCCTTCCTGATCCGGTACTTCGCCATCACCACAAGGGCAATCCTGCTCATATTCAGAAACCATACTTTCCTCTACAACGAAGAGTGAGACACAAAAGAAAAAAACCGAGCCATTCTGACTGGCCCGGTTTTTCGAATTAACATATCAAGAGCCTGTCCGAGAATAGACATTTTGTTCAAAATCGAAGAATTTTCAGAAAATAAGCGCAGCCATATGATTGATATTGCGAGCATTATTTTTTGACAATTCTAAAGAGTTTGGGCAAAAGGGGCATTCTCGGACAGACTCCCAGGTACTTCTTACACAAGCTCAAGGGCCAGAGCATTATCGATATTATCGAGTTGCACAACCTCTTCCAGCAGCTCTTTGGAAATCAAAGAATCTGTACTGAGAAAAATAATATTTTGGCTGGATGCTTCTTCCCGCCCAACGGTCATACGTGAGATATTCACCCCGTTACTGCCAAGGATGGTTCCGAGTGCTCCGATAACACCTGGAACATCATTGTTGTACACAAGAAGCATGGGACCAGATGCTTCAGCCTCTAAACGGAAAGTGTTGAGACGAACCAGGCGAGGCTCGTTTTTCCCAAACACCGTCCCTACCAGCTCGTTTTCACCTTCATTTGTCTTTACTTTTATACGAAGCACATTCACAAAATCACTGGATTCGTCACTCTTTGATTCAACCACCCGAATACCACGATCTTTGGCAATAACGGGAGCATTCACATAATTAACCGCGTCTTGCAGGATCGGTGTAAAAAGTCCCTTCAGGAAAGCAACTGTAACAGGACTGGTATTCAACTCAGCCAACTCTCCGGAGTATTCAAGAGATACTTCCTGTACACCGCCCTTGGCAATTTGCATATGAAGAGATCCCAACATTTCACCAAGTTTAATATAGGGGCCCACCTGAGCGAGCACATCATCACTGACAGAGGGGACATTTACAGCGTTTGTCACCACACCTTTGTTCAAATACTCTGCGACCTGTTCTGCGATGGCTGTTGCTACATTTTCCTGTGCTTCACTGGTTGATGCACCAAGGTGCGGGGTACATATAAAATTATTCAGGCCAAGAAGCGGGCAGTTTTCTTTGGTCGTTGGTTCCTTGGCAAAAACATCAAGTGCAGCACCCGCAATTTCACCATCAACGAGAGCCTTGTATAAAGCTTCTTCATCACAAACTCCGCCACGGGCACAGTCAATGAACATCGCATCCTTTTTCATATTCGTGAAAAATTCAGTGGAGAGCGCATTGGCAGTTTCTTTGGTGAGGGGAACATGAACTGTAATATAGTCAGCACGCCTGGCCAGCTCTTCAACACTCACAAGTTCCACACCAAGCTTATCCACCATTTCTTTTGGCATGTGGGGATCGTAGGCAATAACCTTCATTTTCAAGCCCTGGGCGCGGCTCGCTGCAATTGCACCAATACGTCCTATCCCAAAGATGCCAAAAGTTTTTCCTGTGAGCTCACGCCCCATAAAACTCTTTTTCTCCCACTTCCCCTCTTTCATGGAAGCGGTGGCCTGTGGAATATTCCTGGAAAGAGCCATCATCATACCAATGGCATGTTCAGCTGCCGTTGTCGCATTGCCGTCGGGGGCATTCATAACAACAATACCCTTCTGGCTGGCAGCCGGAATGTCCACATTATCAAGGCCAATTCCGGCACGTCCGATAACCTTCAGATTTTCGGCAGCACCAATGATCTCGGCAGTGGCTTTAGTGGCACTACGAACGACCAGGCCATCATAATCCCCTATGATTGTCTGCAACTCTTCCGGAGACAGTCCGGTTTTCACATCAACATCAAGCCCGGCATCGGCCAGGATTTTCTCCCCTAAAGGGGACATACTGTCACTAATTAATACCTTCATTCTTACTCCTTCTCTTCCCTGAACATCCCCTGCACGACAGGAGACAGATTTATCTTCTCATTTCATTAATTATTTTTTCTCTCATACCTGTAAAATATCTTTCACAAGAATAATCAAAAAGAACAAAGTATAACGAGTTAGAGCAAAGAGAACAACAAAAAATATATGTGGCTATTGAACAAACTGGTTGAAAACGATATACAACAACCTTATTATGCAGCTTACTTTACAACACAATAGATTCCGATAAACACCATACAGGTTTTCCCATGACTGAAACAAGACTACGATTTCCTCCCAGCCCAACTGGCTATCTTCATATAGGTGGTGCCCGAACGGCACTCTACAACTGGCTTTATGCTAAAAAAACAGGTGGGAAATTAATCCTTCGCATTGAAGACACTGATGCAGATCGCTCCACAGAGGAATCCATCAAAGGGATTATTGATGGTATGAAATGGTTGGGTATTGACTGGGATGAAGGCCCTTACTTCCAGACAGATTTTGATGCTGATCATGTGGCAGCTGCCAAACGACTACTCGATGAGGGCAAGGCCTATAAATGCTATTGCACCAAAGAGCAACTTGAAGAAAAACGAAAAGTTGCCCAGGCTAATAAATCCACATATGGATACGATGGAACCTGCCGAAATTTGACGCAGGAACAAATCACAGAAAAAGAAGCTGCCGGACTCCCCTTTGTTGTCCGCTTTAAAGTTCCCCAAAAAGACGAAATCCTCAGCTATGACGACAAAGTTCTGGGAGAGATAAAATCCCATTACAACGAAATAGAGGATTTTGTCATTGTCCGCTCAACCGGAAAACCTCTCTACCTGCTCTGCAATGTTGTTGATGATATTCGGGATCGAATTTCCCATATTATTCGAGGACAGGATCACATGACAAACACCCTGCGCCAGGTTCTTTTATACGAAGCGCTCGACGCTCCGGTTCCTGTCTTTGCCCATATGCCATTGACCCTTGATCTCAAAAAAGCAAAAATCTCCAAACGTAGCCATGGAGAAATTGTGGCTGTTCAATTTTATGAAAAACATGGTTTTATTCCCTGGGCTCTGTCTAATTTCCTCGTACTCCTAGGTTGGTCATCAGGAGATGACACAGAGATATTTTCCAAAGAAGAGATGATTGAAGCATTCAGCCTTGAACGAATCAATAAAGCAAATTCAATCTTCAACTACCAGAAAGATAATGCTAAATTCTTTACCGATCCAAAAGCCATTGCCATAAATCAACACTATTTACGAACCATGCCCATTGCCGAGATTGCTGCCATGGTCAAACCTTTTTTTGAAAAAGAGGGCCTCTGGGACGAATCATATGAGAACGATAAGAAGGAATGGTTTGAGCAGACACTCAATCTTATCAGGGATCGTTTCCGGGTTCTTACGGATTTTGCAGATCTTGGCCGTGCATACTTTTCAGATGATTTCCCGGTGGAAGCAAAACCATTAAAGAAAAATGTCCTGAAACATGAGGGCTTAAAAGAATGGTTGCCAATACTTGCAGACCGCTATGAGAAATTAGAGGATTTCACCATTGCGACCACTGAGCAGACAGCACGTGATCTTGCAACAGAACTTGATATAAAGCCGGGTATTCTCATCAATGGCATGCGTACTGTTGTCACAGGCCAGCTCGCCGGCGCATCCATGTTTGACATACTCATGGCCATTGGGCAGGAACGTGTTGTTAAACGATTGCGCAATGTTGGAAAATTATTCGAAACATAACAGAGAAAAGAAAAAGAGAAAGATAATGGCACCCACCGAAGAAACGACTGAGAAGCCCCTTGATTTTATCAGACAGATTGTTACAGAAGACAAAAAAAGTGGTAAACACCCAACTCCTGTAACGCGTTTTCCACCTGAACCAAATGGTTTTCTCCATATTGGTCATGCTAAATCAATCTGTCTTAACTTTGGTATAGCATCAGAGTTCAATGGCCCTTGCCATTTGCGCTTTGATGACACCAATCCAAGTAAAGAAGAAGACGCCTATGTGAAGTCCATCCAGGAAGATGTGAAATGGCTCGGATTCGATTGGGGTGATAATCTTTTTTACGCTTCTGACTATTTCGATAAACTCTACGACTTTGCCGTGGAACTTATCAAAAAAGAAAAGGCCTTTGTCTGTGACCTTACGGCTGACGAAATGCGGGAATACCGGGGCACACTCACAGAGCCAGGAAAAGAGAGCCCGTACCAGAACAGATCCATTGAAGAAAACCTTGAACTGTTTCAGGGAATGAAGGACGGTAAATTTGAGGAGGGCAGTCATGTGCTGCGTGCCAGAATTGATATGGCATCCCCAAATCTTAACATGCGAGATCCTATTATATACAGGATCATGAATGTACATCATCATCGAACAGGTAACAAATGGTGCATCTACCCCATGTACGACTACACCCATTGCCTTTCTGATTCACTGGAAAACATCACCCATTCTCTCTGCACCCTTGAATTTGCAGACCATAGACCGATGTACGACTGGGTACTTGATGTACTCGAAACACCATCCCACCCGCAACAGATTGAATTTGCCCGGTTAAATCTCAGCTACACGGTGATGTCAAAACGTAAACTGATGCAGCTTGTACGGGACAATCTTGTGAGTGGCTGGGATGATCCCAGGATGCTCACCATCTCAGGACTCCGGCGTCGTGGATACACGCCTAAATCCATCCGGGATTTTTGTAAAGAAATCGGAATTGGGAAAAGAGACAGCTGGATCGATATGGGTGTACTTGAAAATGCAGTACGTAATGATCTAAACGTTATTGCTCCACGGGTAATGGGGGTACTTGATCCTTTAAAAGTTGTTATCACCAACTATCCAAAAGATACGGTTGAAGATATTATAGCTAAAAACCACCCTCAAAACCCGGACATGGGCACAAGAACACTTCCCTTCTCAAGGGAAATATTCATTGAACGCACCGATTTCCTGGAAAATGCGCCAAAGAAATTTTTCCGGCTTGATATAGGGCGTGAAGTTCGCCTGCGTTACGCTTATTTTATTACCTGTGTTTCAGTGGTAAAAGATGAGACCACCGGGAAAATCCTGGAACTCCATTGCACCTACGACCCTGAAACCCATGGTGGAAATGCACCCGATGGACGCAAAGTAAAGGGGACTATTCACTGGGTCTCAGCGGCACAGTCCCTTAGCTGTGAAATCCGAATGTATGACCGGCTGTTTAATGTGGAAAACCCGGATGAGGACAAAGATGTGGACTTTAAAGAACACCTGAATCCCCAATCTCTCACATCCCTTACAAACTGTCTGGTTGAACCATCCCTTGAAAACCTGAAACCCGGCTCATCCGTACAGTTCGAACGACAGGGATATTTTTGTCTGGACTCCAAAGACTCAAGACCAGGCAAGCTGGTTTTCAACCGAACCGTCGGATTACGTGATTCCTGGGCTAAAAGGAAAAAATAAACCTGGAACTTGTCCATGAATATGCATTTCGGAATCTCGTTCCTCACCTTGCCTGGTCAAAATCAAAGAATTTTAAAAAAACAAACACAGCCATACATTTGATATCCCGAGCATTATTTTTTTTAATTCTGAAGAGTTTGCGCAAAAAACCGTTCACGGACAATCTCCCAGTCTTCCTGATGAATACGGTTCTCCACGTATTTATCAGGATCGTTTTCACCTCCCATCTGACAGACTCCCTCCCCCCACCTGATGGTTTTTACTTTTTCACAACCAACTTAACACCTTGACAGCCCACCACTCAGCCTTGTAACAGCAAGACAACAGACATTGTTGCCATTCATCCTTCTCATAACAACACCTTTTAAAAACCGAAAAACCCGCAAGCAGGAATATTACATTTATGTGACTTCTCCCTATAGGTATGGTACATTTTCGTATTCTTTGCAGCTTTCTCAAACCCAATAAACAGCCTCTCCTTTTTTTTAACCCATGTATACGGTGCCTTACACAGCACCTGCACCAAACATCCATAACTGGCATGCCATGTGCTCTACAACAATCCGAAATCAAAACGACTTCGCAAAAACAGACGAAGTATATTTTCAAAAATAACAATGAGGGAGAAGAAAATGAAAACAAAAATACTTGCAGCCATGCTCGGCTGTGCACTATCCATTGGATCTGTACTTGGCGGCCAGGCCATGGCCGCCGAGACCATCAAGGTTGGCGTTCTGCATTCTCTGTCAGGTACCATGGCAATTAGTGAAACCACCTTAAAAGACACCATGCTCATGTTGATTGAAGAGCAAAATAAAAAAGGTGGGCTTCTGGGGAAGCAGCTTGAAGCAGTGGTGATAGACCCTGCGTCTGACTGGCCACTTTTTGCTGAAAAAGCTCGTGAACTCATTGAAAAAAAGCATGTCGCTTCTGTTTTTGGCTGCTGGACATCCGTTTCCAGAAAATCTGTACTTCCGGTTTTTGAAGAGCTGAACAGTCTTCTCTTCTACCCTGTACAATACGAAGGCGAAGAGTCCTCAAAAAATGTTTTTTACACCGGTGCTGCGCCAAACCAGCAGGCCATTCCTGCAGTTGACTACCTGATGAATGACATGAATGTGAAACGTTGGGTTCTTGCCGGTACCGACTATGTTTACCCACGAACCACTAACAAAATTCTGGCGGCCTACCTTAAGTCCAAGGGAGTTGCAGACGCTGATATCATGATCAACTACACACCATTTGGTCACTCTGACTGGCAGTCCATTGTTTCAGATATCAAAAAATTTGGAACAGAGGGCAAAAAAACAGCTGTCGTTTCAACCATTAACGGCGATGCCAATGTCCCATTTTATAAAGAACTCGGCAATCAGGGTATCAGCTCCGATACCATTCCAGTGGTTGCTTTTTCCGTTGGTGAAGAAGAGCTCTCAGGGATTGATACAAAACCTCTTGTCGGGCACCTCGCTGCATGGAATTATTTTATGAGTGTGGATAGTGAGGCCAATGATGCCTTTATTGAGAGTTGGCAAAAATTTATCAAGAGTGACAAACGAGTAACAAATGACCCCATGGAAGCGCATTATATTGGGTTTAACATGTGGATCAAAGCAGTCGAAAAAGCCGGAACAACTGATTCTGATGCGGTACAGAAAGCAATCATCGGTGTTACCGTTCCAAATCTTTCAGGCGGATATTCCGCAATGATGCCAAACCACCATATCACAAAACCTGTTCTGATTGGAGAGATCCAGGAAGATGGGCAGTTTGAGATCGTATGGCAGACAGCAGGAAAGGTAGCCGGTGATGCCTGGTCTGACTACCTTGAAGGGTCAAAAGACCTTATATCTGACTGGCGCAGCCCACTTTCCTGCGGAAACTTCAATGTAAAGACAGGAAGTTGCTCTGGTAACAAATAGTTCTTATCCCCGCATTCCTCATGAACATTTTGTAAAACAATAAGGTGCTGGGAATGTGTTGGCTTCAGTTATGAATCCAAACTGTTGGCCTTTTATTGACAAAATGTTTGTTCATGAGAAATGCGGGTCAGCAGCAGTCAAATATGCTGCCAATACTGATCGGAAGCCTTTACATTTCATGGCTTCCGATCTTTTTACCATTGTACCTAAACCAGAGAATCTGACACCATGCATATTTTTTTACGTGTTCTCCATTTCAAGCTGTTTATCCCCGCCCTACTCCTTACTCTGTTCTTTTCTCAATCTGCTTTTTGCCTACAGACCGAAAAAGAAACTCAATTTACAGAAGGAATAGGCCATCTCCTTCATGGAAATTTCAAGGAAAAGGCACTGGCAACAAAACAAGTTGCAGACAGCGGTGATTCACGTGCCAAATCCATCCTCCAGGCCATGCTGGAAGGTAAACTTTACCGGGTAAAAAAGGATGACACTCTGGTCTATGCAGAAATCAAGAGTGCGCAAGCCAAAATCAGCTCTGCCCTCACAGGAGAGCAACTTGGCTTTGTGAAAAAAAGGAAACTGAAAAAGATTACAATAAACAATAAACTGCGAAGCTCCCTGAAGGCAAGTCTTGCACGAATAGATCTTGCCAGCCCGAGTTCCACTACTCGCCTGCAGGCAGTAAACAAATTAATCAAAAACCTCACCCCCCGGGACAGTCTCCTGCTCGCAGAACTGCTGCAGAAAGAGACAGATAACAAAGTACGAAAAGCATTAGCTACAGCTACGGCCATAGCCAAACTGAAAACCGATGACACGACACAAATACTAGCTGCAATTTCTGATCTTTCCGGAAATCTCAATCCCGCAGTCCGGAATGAACTCATGACCCTTCTCGGGAAAAGCAAAGACGATGCAGTTCGTGCTAAAGCAGAATCCGCACTGGCTTCCATTGCATCCTCAATCAGCTTCTATGGATTTATTGAAAAACTATTCTTTGGACTCAGCCTTGGCTCGGTTCTGGTTCTTGCTGCCATAGGCCTTGCCATTACTTTCGGGGTAATTGGAGTTATCAATATGGCCCATGGAGAGCTCATCATGCTTGGAGCCTACACAACCTATGTAATACAACAATTACTGCCCAATTCCATTGGTATCGCCTTAATACTATCGATTCCAGCGGCATTTATTGTCTCAGGAGTCACAGGGATTATCATCGAACGTTCCGTAATTCGATTTCTATATGGACGCCCTTTGGAAACCCTGCTGGCAACCTTCGGTATCAGCCTCATACTCCAGCAAACAGTACGATCCATATTTTCACCACTGAATCGCAGTGTGGCAACACCTTCCTGGATGAGTGGTTCCATTCAAATCAATCCAATACTCTCACTTACCACCAACCGAATAACCATCCTCATCTTCTCCATGCTGGTCTTTGCCGGGCTTTATCTGCTTCTGCGTAAAAGCTCAATTGGCCTTCAAGTTCGCGCAGTATCTCAAAATCGTGCCATGGCCCGCGCCATGGGGGTGAAGGCCGCACGGGTTGATGCGCTTACATTTGGGCTTGGTTCCGGCATTGCAGGTATTGCAGGGGTGGCTCTTGCTCAACTTACCAATGTTGGCCCCAACCTTGGACAGGCCTATATTATTGATTCATTTATGGTGGTTGTTTTTGGAGGGGTTGGCAACCTTTGGGGAACACTGATTGGCGGCTTAACACTGGGTGTTGCCAATAAATTCATTGAGCCCTGGGCAGGTGCAGTACTCGCCAAGATCCTGATCCTTGTATTTATCATTCTTTTTATCCAGAAACGTCCCCAGGGATTATTCCCTCAAAAGGGGCGCGCGGCGGAATAACTTATGACGATTATAAAACTACTCAGCAAAGATACCGGCAGCAACATTACACTGGGGCTGCTTGCCCTGGTGACCATTTTAGTTCCGGCATGCAACCTGCTCCTCCCTGAAACGAGCATTTTCCATGTTTCGAGCTATACAATGGCCCTGCTTGGTAAATATCTCTGTTATGCACTTCTTGCAATTTCAGTTGATCTGATCTGGGGCTACATGGGGATACTGAGCCTTGGACATGGTGCTTTTTTTGCCTTGGGCGGCTATGCAATGGGCATGTATCTGATGCGTCAAATTGGCAGCCGTGGTGTTTACGGCAACCCCCTTCTCCCGGATTTTATGGTTTTTCTCAACTGGGAACAGCTCCCCTGGTTCTGGCATGGTTTCCAGTGGTTCTGGTTTGCCATGCTTATGGTGGTACTCATACCTGCCCTTCTGGCTCTGGTTTTTGGCTGGCTCGCATTTCGATCCCGTGTTACCGGTGTATATCTTTCCATCATGACTCAGGCTCTAACCTACGCCCTGCTCCTTGCTTTTTTTAGAAATGAAATGGGCTTTGGCGGCAATAATGGGCTTACCGACTTTAAGGATATCCTCGGCTTTTCTCTCCAGTCAGATGCAACTCGTGCCGGCCTCTTTATAGCATCGGGACTTGCTCTGGGGCTTGGCTATCTCAGTTGCCTTTATATTACCAGATCACGACTTGGCAAGGTGTGTACTGCAATTCGTGACCAGGAAGATAGAACCCGTTTTATCGGTTATCGGGTGGAGAACGTCAAATTGTGGATTTTCACCTTCTCTGCCATACTCGCAGGCATTGCAGGAGCTTTATATGTACCACAGGTAGGGATCATTAACCCCAATGAATTTTCACCCCTTGGCTCCATAGAGATTGTTATATGGGTGGCAGTTGGTGGTCGGGCAACACTGTATGGCGCAGTTGCAGGAGCTTTGATGGTTAACTATTCCAAAAGTTACCTCACAGCGGCCATGCCAGATGCCTGGCTCTTTGCTTTAGGTGCGCTTTTTGTGTTGGTTACCTTACTCCTGCCTCGTGGCGTGACAGGGCTCTTACGAAAAAAGGAACACGTTATATGAAATCACTTGATGCCATGCGCAACTTTATGCGCCGCGACCAGGTTTTTGAATTCCTCATCCCTGACACCCCGCCGGATCTTGATCTCACCCACGGTATAATTTTATATCTTGAGGGGATAAGTGTCAGTTTTGATGGGTTTCAAGCCATTAACAATCTAAATCTCTATATCGGGGACGGTGAACTGCGTTGTATCATAGGTCCCAATGGTGCCGGAAAGACCACAATGATGGATATCATAACCGGAAAAACAGCGCCGGACAGCGGTTCTGCCTGGTTCGGCCAGCAAATCAATCTGCTCAAGATGGATGAGCCGGAAATTGCAGCCATTGGAATTGGTCGTAAGTTCCAGAAGCCAACAGTATTTGAATTTCATCCTGTTATTGACAACCTGGAACTTGCACTTGCCGGGAACAAAGGGGTTTGGACTGTATTAACAGCACGCCTGAGAGAACAGGAACGGCACCGAATAGATGAAGTACTGAAGATCATTGGTCTTCAGGAAGAGTCCACACGTCTTGCTGGTGCATTGTCACACGGGCAGAAGCAGTGGCTCGAAATAGGTATGCTTCTAATGCAGAATCCAAAATTACTTTTAGTGGATGAGCCTGCTGCGGGAATGACTCATCAGGAAATGGAAAGGACAGCAGAACTGCTCACCTCTCTTGCAGGAGACCACAGTGTTATTGTGGTGGAACATGATATGGATTTTGTCCGTTCCATTGCCAATAAGGTCACAGTTCTGCATCAGGGAACGGTTCTAGCCGAAGGCACCATGGACGAAGTGCAAAATAACCAACAGGTCATTGAAGTCTATCTTGGAGGATAATTTATGCTGCACATCGAAAACGTAAACCAGTATTACGGTGAAAGTCATACTCTCTGGGATATTGACCTTCTGGTTGCCAAAGGACAATGCACCTGCCTGATGGGGCGAAATGGTGTTGGCAAAACCAGCCTGCTGGGATGTATTATGGGACTTCTTCCCATACGATCAGGAAATATGATTCTTGAAGGAAAGAACATTGGTAACTATCCTGCTGAACAACGTGCAGCCATGGGTATTGGCTATGTTCCACAGGGACGGCAGATTTTTCCTCTGCTCACTGTTCAGGAAAACCTTGAGATAGGGCTCAGCACCGGACGCATAAAAAAGAAAAAGATTCCAGGGCTTATCTTTGAACTCTTCCCCGTACTCCATGAAATGCTCAGCCGGAGGGGCGGCGATCTCTCTGGCGGCCAACAACAGCAGCTAGCCATTGGACGAGCGCTGGTCCTTGATCCCACACTACTCATCCTCGATGAACCAACGGAGGGGATTCAACCTAATATTGTGCAGGAAATCGGTGAGATTATTAATCGGCTGAAAGATGACCTCTCCATGACTGTGCTGCTGGTTGAACAGAAACTCCCCTTTGCACGAAGTGTCGCAGATACCTTTACCATTCTGGATCGTGGAAGATCTGTTGCCACTGGCGCCATGGATACCCTCGACACACAACTCATCACTAAATATCTTACTGTTTAATCAGCAATATGAACGCACCTGTACCATCGTATAAGCTTACAACCACAGCCGGCTGGACAGGACATCTGCAACTTGAATTTGAACGCTTTCGGGGAAAAACAGTTCTCAGTCGCAACCGGCATAAGGGGCCGCTTGTGGTTCAGCGCCCACTCTACCCTGAAGGAAAAGAAGTCTGCCATACGTATATCCTCCATCCGCCAGCGGGTATTGTGGGTGGTGATAGACTGGTGATTGAGGCCACCGTGAAAAAAAATGCATCAGTTCTTCTCACCACGCCTGGATCAACAAAATTTTATCGTTCCGGTGGAAGACTTGCAAAACAGAAACAACACCTGAAAGTCGAAAAAGATGCGACCCTTGAATGGTTCCCCCAGGATACAATTGTTTTCCCAGGTGCAGATGCTCTATGTGAAACACGCATTGATCTTTCAGCGACAGCAACTTTTATGGGATGGGAGATACTTTGTCTTGGTCTACCTGTAAATAAAAACCATTTTACAACAGGGCAACTGCGTACAAGACTCAGCCTGTACCGGGAAGATACAATTCTCTTTATGGATCAGTTCCGGGTAAACAATGAACAGGATCTGCAACGCCCCACCGGTCTCCGTGACTTTCCGGTAACGGCAACGTTTATCAGCACAAACGGCAACTGCGACATGCTTAATACCATTCGGGAACTGGTCCCTGAAGAAAAAACCGCCATGTTTGGAGCAACACTTCTTCACAATGAACTGCTGATCATACGATACCTTGGTTATTCCACCTTTGCCGCACATGCATTGTTTGCAGAGTTATGGGCCCTGATACGGCCTCAAATTATAAATAGAAACGGTTGTGCACCACGTATATGGGCCACCTGACCATCAACCCAGGAGACTACTTACCATGGAACTGACCCCAAGAGAAAAAGATAAACTCATGCTTTTCACTGCAGGACTTCTTGCAGAGAGAAGAAAGGAACGCGGCCTGAAACTGAACTACCCCGAAGCTGTAGCCTTTATAAGTGCAGCGGTTCTTGAAGGAGCAAGGGATGGCCAGACTGTTGCAGAACTTATGGACTATGGTCGAACACTACTTGGTACTGATGATGTTATGGAAGGCATTGCAGACATGATCGATAGCGTACAGGTAGAGGCAACCTTCCCGGATGGTACCAAACTTGTTACTGTCCACGACCCAATTGTAAAGGGGGCATTATGATACCTGGAGAAATAATCACAGCCAACGGGCACATTGAAATCAACAAAGGGCGCGAAACTAAAATAATCGATGTTGCCAACAGTGGCGACCGCCCAATACAGGTGGGATCTCATTATCATTTTTTTGAAACTAATCAGGCACTCATTTTTGATCGAACAGAAGGACGTGGATTCCGCCTGAATATCCCTGCAGGAACCGCCATTCGGTTTGAACCTGGCCAAAACCGAAAAGTCGAACTTGTAGCCTATGCTGGCTTGCGTAAAGTATTTGGTTTTAATGGCGTCGTTATGGGTCCACTTGATGAGGGTAATAAAAAATGAAGACTATAGATCGAAGTGCATACGCAGAGATGTTTGGCCCCACAACTGGTGATCGTGTACGTCTGGCGGATACTGAACTTTGGATAGAAGTGGAAGAAGACCGTACAATTTACGGGGATGAAGTAAAATTTGGCGGCGGCAAAGTAATTCGTGACGGAATGGGACAGAGCCAGCAGACAGGAGAGATGGTGGCAGATCTGGTGATAACCAATGCCCTGATCCTTGATCACCATGGCATAATCAAAGCCGATATCGGCATTAAAAACGGACGAATCAGTGGTGTGGGAAAGGCAGGCAATCCTGATGTTCAACCGAAAGTTGATATCATCATTGGGCCAGGAACAGAAGCCATTGCAGGGGAAGGATCTATTGTTACAGCCGGGGGAATAGATTCCCATATCCATTTTATCTGCCCCCAGCAAATTGAAGAGGCCTTAATGAGTGGCATTACCACCATGCTTGGTGGCGGTACCGGCCCCGCCACCGGAACCAATGCCACCACCTGTACACCCGGTCCTTGGAATATTCACAGGATGCTACAGGCAGCTGATTCTCTCCCCATGAATCTTGGTTTCCTTGGAAAAGGCAATACCAGCCTTCCTGAGTCGCTTGTTGAGCAGGTGAAAGCCGGTGCCATGGGTCTTAAACTCCATGAAGACTGGGGCACGACACCTGCTTCCATCAACAATTGTCTCTCAGTGGCTGAGCTTATGGATGTACAGGTGGCCATCCACACCGACACCCTAAATGAATCCGGTTTTGTGGAACAGACCATGGCAGCCTTTAAGGACAGAACTATTCATACCTACCATACAGAGGGTGCCGGTGGTGGACATGCTCCTGATATAATCCGTGCCTGTGGCCTCAGCAATGTCCTTCCTTCATCAACAAACCCCACCAGACCCTACACCGTTAACACAGTGGATGAACATCTCGATATGCTTATGGTCTGCCACCATCTTGATCCAAAGATTGCAGAAGATGTGGCCTTTGCGGAATCCCGGATTCGCAGGGAAACCATCGCTGCTGAGGACATCCTTCATGATCTTGGTGCATTTTCAATGATTGCCTCGGATTCACAGGCAATGGGTCGTGTGGGCGAGGTGATCATTCGTACCTGGCAGACGGCACATAAGATGAAGGTACAACGAGGCAGCCTCTCAGGGGATCCTGGCCACCATGATAACCTGAGGGTTAGACGTTATATCGCAAAATATACCATCAATCCGGCAATTGCCCATGGTATCAGTCATGAAGTTGGCTCTGTGGAAAAAGGCAAATTTGCAGATCTTGTGCTCTGGAAGCCTGCACTCTTTGGTGTTAAACCAAGCCTGATATTAAAAGGCGGGATGATCGCAGCAGCCCCGATGGGTGATCCCAATGCATCCATCCCTTCCCCTCAACCGGTACATTATCGTCCCATGTTTGGCGCTTTGGGAACAGCAGGAAATGCCACGAGCTTGACCTTTCTTTCACAATCTGCAAAAGATGAGGGCATTGCTGAAACCCTCGGCCTGCGCTCCAAAATTGGCGTGTGTAAAAACTGTAGAACAGTGCAGAAAAAAGACATGGTGTTAAATAACTACCAGCCCGATATTGAAGTTGATTCCCAAACCTATGAAGTAAGAGCAGACGGAGAGCTTTTAACCTGCGAGCCCGCCTCAATCCTGCCCATGGCACAACGTTATTTTCTCTTTTGATATGATACAACTCACAAAAAAAGACAGCCATTGTAAAAAAGCAAAGACAACACTCACACTGCCCTGGAGCAAACGGACTAAAAGCCGTCAAAGGGTTTTGCTCGACACGGGTGAAGAGGCTGGTCTCTTCATGGAACGCGGCGCTATCCTTCGAGGCGGCGATATCATAAGCAATGCAGATGAATTTACTGTGGAGATACTGGCAGCCAGCGAAACTTTGTCACTTGTGTATTGCAATGATTCATTACAGCTTTCGCGTCTCTGTTACCATCTGGGAAATCGCCATGTTGATCTGCAGATCAGCCCGGATCACCTCTGCTACCTGCATGACCATGTGCTGGATGAAATGATACTAGGACTGGGATTTTCACCGGTCAAAATCGAAGCACCATTTGAACCGGAAACCGGAGCCTATGGTGACGCCAACGACAGCCACAGTCATCACCATGAATAACTCCCTGCTGCGTCTTTTACATCTGGTCAGTCCCACATTACCCACAGGAGCTTTCAGCTACTCCCAAGGGCTTGAATGGGCAGTGGAAAACGGCTGGATATATGATAGTAAAAGCCTTGCATCATGGCTTCTTGATCTGGCTGAACACTCCATGGCGTATGTGGACATCCCCTTGCTTTTACGGATGTACATTGCAATACAAAATAATGACCAGAAAAAACTGACGCATTGGTGTAGAATTCTTCTTGCTTGTCGGGAAAGCTCCGAGCTCCAGGAAGAAGAACAGACACGTGGCAGGGCTCTTACCACCCTCCTTGAGAGCCTCAACCTGTTAAAAACACGTATCTCGACAACAACACTCCAAAAAAGCCAGCTGGCAGGATATGTGCTGGCTGCGATTCAATGGAAAATCGGCCTGCAGGATGCAGCACAGGGCTATGTCTGGGCCTGGCTGGAAAACCAGGTTATCACAGGCATTAAAATCATTCCTCTTGGGCAAACGCAGGGACAGCAGTTACTGATGCAGTTTATTCCCGAAATTCCACGTATTGTAGAATATGGCTTCCAGATAAAAGACCGGGAGATAGGTGCTTCAAGTCCTGCTTTGGCACTTGCCTGTTCCATGCATGAAACCCAATACACAAGGCTTTACCGATCATAATAATAGCAAAACCCATAATTCATAAAGAGCTCTTAATCATGATAAACGATACAACATCTTCACCTCTTCGCCTGGGCATTGGCGGCCCCGTTGGTTCTGGAAAGACTGCCCTAATCGAGGTTCTATGCAGAAAAATGCGTAATCAGTATCAGGTCGCAGTCGTCACAAACGATATATACACGCGTGAAGATGCCAAATTCCTCACCAAAAGCAAGGCTCTCCCTGCTGAACGTATCACTGGAGTGGAAACAGGCGGTTGCCCTCACACTGCCATTCGGGAAGATGCATCCATGAATCTTGCTGCAGTTGATGATTTCATCATACAATTTCCAAACCTCGACCTGATAATAATTGAAAGCGGTGGAGATAACCTCAGTGCCACTTTCAGCCCGGAACTGGCCGACCTTGCCATTTATGTCATTGACGTAGCTGCAGGCGACAAGATTCCACGCAAAGGCGGCCCGGGTATCACAAAATCTGACCTACTGGTAATTAACAAAGTCGACCTGGCACCAATGGTTGGGGCTTCTCTTGATGTTATGGACAAAGATACAAAAAAAATGCGGGGTGAGCGCCCCTATATTTTTGCCAATATGAAAAATGGGCAGGGAGCGGATGAAATTTTATCCTTTATTTTACGCGAAGGTATGCTGGGTAATTCATAAAAAGGATTGACCACTGTTTACCGCGCTCCCTACTAATCGTGGGAGAGATACCAGAAATTCTCCATTTACCCAAAACACATCTTCAGGCAATGTGTAAACCATTACGGTAGGATCAGAAAATCTACGACTTACACACCAAGAAAGCCTACTAGACATCAATAAAAAACCCCTAAGAACCTGCTGGGTCAGTGCTCTACCCTACCCGGAATACAATCGTGCATCTTTTCTTTTTTCAGTAAGGAGATTGACTTTTCAAGGGCGTTTTTTGTATGGTATTGTAGTACTTGGATGGAGAAAGAATAGTGCACATTTTTGAGCATCAGTTTACCTGTAGCACCAACCTGTTTGCAAGTTATGTGATAAGAGTTTAATGCCTACAGAGGCGTGTTGAGAGTATTTTCCCCACCTCTGACGGTTCCCCTCAAAAAGTTGTTACTTATCACCCGGATAAGTAAAAAAAACAGTAAAATTCAGGAGATAATGATGAGTAGTGTTTTGATATTAGGTGGTGGCTTTGCAGGTGTTGAAGCAGCCATTCATCTTCGTAAGCAGAAAATCGAAGTCACTTTAGTGAGTGATAGAGATTATTTTTATATCTACCCTATTTCCATATGGATACCTACGGGTGAAGTAACAAAAGAAGATGTCTCTGTTCCTCTTGATCAGTTAGCAATGAAACATGGTTTCCAGCTTATTGTAGATGCCGTTACAAGTTTTGATGCCCACAGAAAAAAAGTAGTATTACAAAGTGGACGTGTTTTAAATGAATACGATTATATAGTGGTTGCATTGGGTCAAGGCAAAATACAACACAAAGGGATGGAACATACCCTTTCTATTTGTGGGAAACCGGAAGAAGCAACAGGGCTTTACGAACGACTTGATGCATTGATTCTTAAAAATGCTGGAAAAATAGCTATCGGATTTGGCGGGAATGCTAAAGATAGCTCTGCAGTGCGTGGGGGACCAGCTTTTGAGGTACTTTTCAATATAGATACGTATTTAACAAAAAAAGGTATTAGAGAAAATTTTGAACTTACTTTCTTTG
This sequence comes from uncultured Desulfocapsa sp., assembly GCA_947311475.1. Taxonomy (GTDB): domain Bacteria; phylum Desulfobacterota; class Desulfobulbia; order Desulfobulbales; family Desulfocapsaceae; genus Desulfocapsa. The sequence continues at coordinate 5,858 of CAMZLK010000107.1, read as the reverse complement.
CACCTATGGAAAAGCCAGGACAAAAAATGGGTGACAAAGCCCTCGCTATGTTAAATAAAATGTTCAAAGTGAGTAATATACACAAACAAATAGGTGTGAAAATAAAACAATTTGTAGAAGATGGAATAGAGTTTGAAGATGGTACAAAAATAGAATCTGACTTAACCATGTTTATCTCTGCAGGTACAGGACACAATATTACTACCAGTTCCGGACTTCCGTTAAGTGACGCAGGCTTTGTCGTAACCAATGAATACAATGAGATTGAAGGATTTGAAGACATTTACGCAATAGGAGACTCAGCGTCACTGCTTGGCCCAGAGTGGAGAGCCAAACAAGGGCATGTGGCTGAAGTTATGGCTAAAAATGTAGCCTATAATATTTTTAATGCTATACAGAATATAGACTCAAAAAAGAGTTATATGGATCACCTTAAAATTTTGTGTGTCATGGATACAGGAAATGGTGCGGCATTTGTATCCCGCGATAACAACGGTGGGAAAATAATACCGATGCCTATTGTAGGGCATTGGATAAAAAAAGGTTGGGGCTGGTACTGTAAAAACTCCAAACTAGGAAAAATACCTCGAATACCAGGAATGTGAGAAGATTCCACTAAAGCGTATAAACCGCAAGTGAGTGCCTTGTTGCTTATGCTAATAATTTGAGTTTGAAACACTTCGGTTTTCTTGTTTTTTTTTTACTCCTTTTCAGGAGTAAGTCACTAAAGATGGCGTCGTAAAAACTCTTCATCTGCTTCGTTGCTACATTTTTTGTTCAATTTCAACGTACCTTAGTACGCCGAAATTAAACAAAAATTTTGCGCCTCACATATGAAGCTTTTTACTTAGCCATCGAGATTTTAACCTTTTTACGAGTTTATCACTAAACATAAACTGTCTTAGGAGCCGTCCGGAAATAAGCTGGACGATATCGTGCTCAGATTGAGGTCAGGTTCGTTCGATCTGATTGAACAAAACCGCAAGCGTAGTTGTGCTACGCTGAGGATTTTGTGATTGAAGATCGAACAAAGATGACCTGAAGATGAGATACGAGATATTCAAGTTATTTCCGGACGGCTCCTTAATGTCTTTAGGCTTGAAAGCCAAATGGTAGAGCAAAGTAACAAAGAATTTTTGCTGTAAAAGTTACACGGTTTTCAATTTTATATTCATAACAATATCGTCTCATTCAAATCAGTAAATCAAAACCTTCACCGAGTGTATCCCTCTATCCACCAATTTTTAATACGATTTCTTTTTACTGAGTGTACTGTTAACCCAACCACATACCATATGGTGTGGTCATCCTCCCACAATCTTTCGCCGTAGGACAGGAGCACAGTTTACAGCTTGCTGCATTGGCCGGTAATACAACAAGCCCCGAGCGTTTGATTTCCGGCGATTAAACCCAAATGTGAATTCATCAAGATAATCCTCAAGTTGCACTGGACGAATTGCCCCTTGATGAATTCCAAGCCACCAACGACCTAACAGGGATGCGACAAGGTGAACTCTGGGCATAACAACACGAGTGGAATCCCTACTATTAACTATCACACGTGACAAATCAAATTTTCAGTAGTATAGAAAAGAATCTTTTTTACCCACTTCTGATCAATATAAAAATGAATATCATAAAAAAAATATTTCCTTTCCTCAATTGGGGTCCGCTCCTCAACGGGCCAAACCTCAGAGCTGACCTTGTGGCTGGTATTGCGGTCTCTCTAGTTTTGATTCCTCAGTCAATGGCCTATGCTCAACTGGCAGGTCTGCCGCCCATTTATGGTCTGTACGCTGCATTACTTCCCGGCCTCATCGGCGCCATGTGGGGTTCCTCATTTCATCTTGCCACCGGTCCGGTTGCCATGACATCTCTGCTGACTATGGCAACGCTTACTCCTTTTGGTATTGGAGACCCAAACTTTATCGGTTCAGAGCGATACATCGGCCTGGCCATTCTTTTAGCTTTTATGGTGGGGGCAGTACGATTGCTAATCGGGGTATTTAAACTCACCGTTATGGGAAACTTCCTGTCGCAACCGGTTATTCGTGGCTTCATCAACGCCGGGGCCCTGATCATCAGCTCATCCCAGATCAGCAAGATCTTCGGGGTCCAAATGCAACGAAGTAATTTTTATCTACATGATATCTTAAATGTTTTTATTGCCATCCCGAGGGAGATACATCTACCAACCTTTGGGATCGGACTAAGCGCACTGGTTATCCTCTGGGCTTTAAAAAAATACCTACCCAAAGTTCCTGCAGCATTAGTTGTCGTCACTCTTGGTTCAATAGTTGTTAAGTTCATGGGGTGGGCAGACCTTCATGCAGTTGACCCAAACCTGCCGGTTGCAACTGAAGCCAGCAGGCGTTTTGTTGCGGTTGTGGGTTATGTTCCTCCCGGGCTGCCTAAATTTGCTCTACCTGCATTTGATTTAAACATGATGATTCACATGATTCCAGGGGCTTTTGTAGTCATGTTCATCGGTTTTATGGAATTTAATTCAGTAAACAAGGCTATTGCACCCAAGAGCGGCCAAAAGATCGATGTAACCCAGGAGATGATCGGCCAGGGCGTTTCAGCCCTGGTAGGAAGCTTTTCCAGTTGCTATCCAACCAGTGGATCTTTTTCACGTACGGCACTAAATTTTGCCGCCGGCGGTAAAACCGGGATGTCATCTGTCTTTGCAGCAGGTATGGTTTTCCTGACCCTGCTTTTTTTCACCCAGTTTCTTGGCTTTCTCCCTCAGGCGGTTTTGGCTGCCATCATCATTATGGCAGTTGCCAGTCTTATTGATTTTAAGGCAATGATTCACGCCATGAAGGTGGATAAATTTGACGGTATCAGTGCTTGGATAACCTTTTTCGCCTCCCTGCTCTTTGCGCCTCATATCGTCAATGGTATTCTACTCGGTGGTTCTGTAGCACTTGGTCTTCATCTCTACAAGACCATGAGACCCCATGTCCAGATTGTCAGTAACCTTGAGATTACCTGTACCGATTGTGAGGGACAACATCGTCAAGTAAGAAATCCTGTCATGAGTTTTGACGGTCAATTATATTTTGCAAATGTGTCCTATTTTGAGGACGCGGTAAATGATATTTTTCATCAAAATCCTCAGGCTGAGAGAGTTCTGCTTGACGGTGCAGGTATTAATGAAATTGACGCTTCGGGCGAGTTAATGCTCAGGGAACTTGTGACCAACCTGCGCGAACAGGAAAAAGATTTAACCTTTGTAGATTTGAAACCTCAGATCATTGAAGTCATGGAACGTTCCGGATTTATTAAGTTTGTCGGTAAAGATAATTTCTATAAAAGTATCGCAGAAGCCAGGGAAAGATACGGCATAACACTCGATGAGTGAGACTAACAGATGTTGATATCAAGAACCGGGGACTTTTCAGTCCCCCCTACAGAAAGGAACAAATTTCTTATGCAACTCAAGGGCTTGAAGACCCAATTATTATTTTACCAAACCATGATATTCCAAAACACCTTAAACAGCCGGTAATATCAACTTGCTCTTTTCACTTTACGGAAATGATTCAGCAGGAGTATTACGCCAACCAAAATTGTTGAAACAAAAGCTAAGCCAACATATACCCCGCCAAAACCATGGATTTCTTTAATATAAGAGACCATATTTACACTGAGTGCCCCGACACCAAAGGTCAGTATAAACTTCAGTCCATAGGCAGAGCTATGCAGTTCAGGGGGGCTGAGCCTTGCAACCAGAGTATTTTCCAAAGGCTGCATACCGAGTAAGAAGAATGAATGGATCATGGCAAAGAGAACCAACGGCATATTGGAAGTCACTGCCATGGCAAGGACTGCTGGGATGGTAATCAGATGAAAAACAAGATATCCCCTGCCAAGATCAACCGACTGCCCCACTCTGCCGCCATAGTACTGTCCGGCCATCCCCACCAGATAAATAAATGAGGTTATGAGTGTGGCAAAAACATTGGCAGATCCCCCCTGACCCGCAATTGCCATAAAACTCTGATACAAATCCCGATTCTGTAACTCAAAATAAGCTGGTAATGTTACGGTGGTTGCCCGGTACACAACGCCACCAAGCATCATTGCAACCAAAAGTGTCAGGAATGGTGCAAGGGAGCTTTTCGTCTTTTTAACAATATTGTTGTCAGGCTTTTTGCCCCTGTGTCCATTACGTGCAAAATAAAGAAGGACTATTCCGCTCACATTTGCAACACCAAGTACCAGATAAACAGCCTTCACTCCCCAGAAATAATTGACAATACCTGCTAAAATGGGGGCAGTAGCTAAACCAAGATTACCAAATATGCCATTGTAAGCCATTCCCTGGCTGGTGTTTTCAAACTCTTTCGCTATCCAGCCAAGGCCAACAGGGTGATAGATCCCTGAAAAAATGCCTATGCCACCAAGGCATAAGCTGAAAACAAAAGGATTGGAAACATTCATGGCAGCGAGGAATCCACAGAGACCAGCGCCAAGATGAAACAATAAAAGCAAAGGTTTTGATCCAAAGCGATCTGCAAGCAGTCCCCAGGGAAGTGCAGTTACTCCAAAAAGAAGATACATCCAGAAAGAGAGCGCCAGCACCTGCCCCATACTCATACCCATTTGAGCAGTGAGCGGTAACAGCACAGCTGGAAAAACCAGCATATTAAAATGGCTCATAAAATGACCGAAACAGGTCACTTTAAGTATGGATTGTTCTTTTGGAGACATACTCATGAGGATTAGGACCTTTTCTGATGCAACTGGGAAACAACTCTGTCAAGAATCAGATTGGCAGTCTCTTCTTTACTGCTCAAGGGAAGTTCTGTGAAACCGGAACTATCAAGTAGAGTCACTTCATTGGTATCCACTTCAAAGCCAGTATTTTTGCCGGCAATATCATTAATTGCAATGAGATCAAGATTCTTTTTGATGAGCTTTTTCTCTCCAGCTTTACGATGATCACAACTCTCAGCTGCAAAACCAACCAGAAGATAGCCATACTGGTCTTTATTTTGACCAAGTATTTTTAAGATATCAGGTGTCTGTTTTAGATTAAGAACAAATTTTGCAGCATCTTTTTTTACTTTTTCAAGCTCTGTTTGTTCAGGACAAAAATCACTCACTGCTGCAGATTTAATAATGACTGACATTTTCGTACAATGTTCCATCACAGCAGCATGCATCTCTTCTGCTGTCTGGATATCCAGTCGCTGTACACCATGGGGAGTTGAAAGTGCTGTTGGGCCGCTTACGAGTAATACTTCAGCCCCACGCCTCCTTGCAGTACGTGCAAGCGCGTATCCCATTTTCCCAGAAGATCTATTGCTCAGGAATCTGGCAGGATCAAGAGCTTCACGCGTAGGGCCTGCAGTTATAAGAATTTTTTCACCTTGAAGATCCTGAATTACAAGAGCTGCAAGAAGTTGTTCGCGCACATCATCCCATTCAGGAAGGCGTCCCGGGCCATCGGTTTTGCATGCCATTTTGCCTGATTCTGGTTCTATTATCTCATGCCCAAGTTCTATTAATAGTGCAAGATTTCTTTTTGTTGCAGAATTTAAAAGCATTGCACTGTTCATGGCAGGAGCCACAAGAACTTTGCACGATGCAGCAAGCACTGTTGTTGCCAATAGATCATCTGCAAAACCATGTGCCAGCTTTGCTATGGTGTTTGCAGTAGCCGGGGCAATCAGAACAAGATCTGCATCCCTGCCAAGTTCGATATGAGACATAGAGTGTGCTTCTTCTGCTGCAAACATATCAGTCAGCACAGGATTCCCAGACAAAGCGGCATAGGTTAAAGGCGCCACAAAACGACATGCTGATTCAGTCATCACAACTTTCACATCAGCCCCTTCTTTGGCAAG
>CAMZLK010000106.1 GCA_947311475.1 uncultured Desulfocapsa sp. | reverse complement strand
TCTTAAAAAGATGGGCCTCTTTTTCCTTTCGATATTCGGCCCGTTTAATCATAAAATCAACACCCTGCATACGTCCTCCTCTTCTCTCACATATTCTCGGAGTCTACGCTTACCTGTTTTTTATTACAGCTTTTCAGGAGTAAGGCACTGATATAATAGGAGAGAAGAGGAGGACGTATGCAGGGTGTTGATTTTATGATTAAACGGGCCGAATATCGAAAGGAAAAAGAGGCCCATCTTTTTAAGAAGGTGATTGAGTGGGCGGCAAATGATAACGATACTCTTGTAGTTGAGATTGTCACTCGGGCCCTGGCTGATGATGACGCTGAGCGTTGGCTGACTATCCATCCCACCAGCTCCTTTTCAGGGCTTACAGCGTATTATCTCGAAATAATTGCAGAAGAAAAAGAACTGATTGCCAATGAACGACGCCTTCTTCTGAAACGGATGAGTGTCTATGCCAAACGACTCTTTTCCTGATGTTTTCTTTTTCCGCTTACTGGCAGCAACATTTTTTATATTTCTTCCCGGATCCGCAGGGACATTGTGCGTTTCTTCCAACTTTTTGAGTGCGGGATTCTGTTTCACCATCCAGATAATACCAAAGTGCATCCTCTTTAATGAAACTTGATTTTTCATGGAGGCTGCAGAGGTGGCCGGAGCTTAAAAAACTTGCCGTGAATGTTACAAACCCTGTTTCATCTTTCGCATTTCCTTTTTCACATTCCTCAATTTGGAGTTTAAGCCACTGGATAGAACCATCTTCTGCATTTATTGTCTCGGGACGTGTGGCTTTAGCCCAACTTTTCAGGAGATATGCATTGTTTGCAATGGTGAACGCAGTGTAACGGGAACGCATTAATTGTTCTGCTGTTTTTGCTTCACGTATCCCTTGAATGATTGGTTCACAACAGTCTTTCAACTCTTTGTCACTGCCACAGGGGCATATATTAGATTTTTTCATTATTCAGCTCAGTTTCTCAGTCGTATAAGTTTGATAATAAGAAGAACAAAGGGAGCTGAATGCCAGCAAAGATCAAATATATCCAAAGGCCTCTTTAAATTTCCCTGAAATAGCATTCTTATTTTTTCAACAATGTGCGGTTCAGGGACAAAAGGGGCAAGGCCCAGAAGCACGCACATAATCAGCAGAAGAGGTAAAGACATATTGTCGATAAATTCCATTTTGCTTTTACCTTAAATTTATAATCGTGGAAGACGTTTTAGATTCATGAGTTGTGCAACCTGGGTCGCTGTTTCTTCAATTGATCTGCCATCTGAGACAATAATGGGAATATTGTACTGGAGAAAAATTTGATTTGCCTGGTTGAGTTCCTCTTTACATGTTTTTAACTGGGCGTATGTACTGTTTTTATAGCGTTTTTCCCTCGCAAATTGTAACGTTTTGGGGTCTGTGGAAAGTCCAATGGCCTTAGCTTTATTGCGTACGATTGCAGAGGGTAATCGATATGAATTCAGATCTTCTGCAACGAGCGGGTAGTTGGCAGCTTTGATCCCCATTTGGGTCGCAAGATAAACGGAAATTGGTGTTTTTCCAGAGCGTGAAACACCCAAGAGTATAATTCCCGCCTCATCATAATCTTTTAAAAGGGAACCATCATCATGGGAAATACAGTACTGAATTGCATTTACTCTATCTCCCATGCTTGTGTCGTCAAGATGCCTTGCTGTTCCGGATATACGTATTGGTTTGGATTCAAGAACCGATTCCAGACGCACCAGATAGTCGTCGCAGACGTTGAAATATTCAACTTCACACACATCAAGAATAGGTATGAGCTCTTTGTTCATGACGGTTGAAAAAACCAGGGGATATCGGCCTGAGGATTGTGATAAGATATGCTCTATTGCCTTTTTTGCATCTTCAGCAGTGTGAATGAAGGGTATTTTTTCAGTATTGAAACTAATCTCCGGGAATTGGCAAAGGAGTGACTTGCCTAAATCTTCAGCGAGTATCCCGGTGCTCCCTGAGAGGTAATAAACATCTTTTGAATGCCACATCTGCTTGTCTCCTGCAATACTTTGTTTTATAACTCTTGATGGACTCGTAGATAAGCGGAGACTTCGAAAACTCTCCATCTTCTTCGTTATAGTAAATTTCTAATCTTTTCAACATAGCCTGGTACGCCGAAAAGATTAGAAGTTTCCGTGCCTCGAATATGAATGTTTTTCCAAGTCAATCTTGTTTTGACCTTTTTACGACGCCATCAATCTTAAAATAATCTCTTTGTAGCAGAAAAGTGGATATGCTTAAAGTGTTCTCTTGCCGTTGCCAACAATTAACAAAACATGTTCAGCCAATGGCCAGGATATCGCAATTACTTCGTACCTGTTCCCCCATGGGATTGATTCGTTATCTTCGGATGTTGCTCATGGGACGAGAAGTACTTATCACAGGGAGTTGCCATTGTTGTGGTAATTGCTGCAAAAAGATTAATCTTGAAGGTGTCGGTGGCTGGTTACGTTCAGAAAGGGACTTTTATGAGGTATTACGTGAGCATCCAGAATACGAACGTTTTCAGGTCATCGGCAAAGATGCACAGGGATTCGTACAGTTTTCCTGTACATGGCGTACCACTGAAGGGCTTTGCAGGGATCACACAAAAAGACTGGCCCTTTGTATGAATTTCCCGGACAAAAGTCTCCATTTTTGTGGTGGGCAGTTACCTGCCGGATGTGGCTACAGCATTGATGAAGTCAGGCCATTTGATAAATATTTAGAGGACGAAGTGAAGGGGATGGAAAAACGATGAAACACGTTCTCATTCTAGAACCTTATTATGGCGGATCCCATAAACTCTTTCTTACAGGTTTGCAGAAAACTGTAGAAGCTGATTATACCCTGTTGACTCTCCCTGCCCGTAAATGGAAGATGCGTATGCAGCTTTCAGCATTTTGGTTTGTTCAGGAGATTAAGAAACTTCCTGAAAAAGAGAGAAGCTTTGACACCGTGCTCTGTTCAACTTTTGTTGATGTCGCGGTCTTGCGTTCACAGCTTCTTTCCATTGCAGGATGGAACAGGAAAACGCATATATGTACCTATTTTCATGAAAATCAGTTTGCCTATCCTGGCCAGACTGCAGATCCCACAATACGACAGTTCACAGCCATTAACTTTAGCACAGCAATGGCATCAGATTCCTGCGCCTTCAATTCCAGTTATAATTTGGAAAGTCTTATGGCTGCGATTTCAACATCTTTGAAGAAAGCAACTGATATGAAGGTAACATTCTGTGTCGATGAAATCAGGAACAAGAGTGCGGTACTCTATCCAGGGATGGACTATTCTTTTGTGGATCAAGCCGGGCTATCACGAATACATAAAAATGAGGGGGCACCAGTAATACTTTGGAATCACCGATGGGAACATGATAAGGGGCCGGAATTGTTTTTTGAAGCGCTTTACTTCCTTCAGAAAAAAAAGATTGATTTTCGTCTCATTGTGATGGGCGAATCATTTATGAAAAAACCAGAATGTTTTAAGGAAGCTTTTGTTCGCTTGGAAAAGGAAATTATCCATTTTGGATATGCTGAATCCAGGGAAGAGTATTCAAAATTGCTCCATAAAGGTAATGTTATTATTTCCACAGCCAGACACGAATTTTTTGGAATCTCTGTACTTGAAGGGATTCGGGCAGGTTGTTATCCGTTACTTCCAGCTGATCTTTCCTATCCTGAGCTCTATGATGCGGAATATTTGTATAAACCAGGAAAACTTGGGAAAAGACTGCTGGATTTCATGAAAAACCCAGTTCAGATGGATAAAGAGACCGCACAACGATTAACAAGTGTTTTCCAATGGAATGCATGTAAACATAAATATGAAGAGTTCCTCTTTGCTACTACACCGGAGATATAATGAAAGTCAGGAAAAGAAAGAAATCCAAGGGCAATATTGTTTTAATTGGCTTTATGGGAGTGGGGAAGGGAAGAACAGCACGAATGCTTGCTGAGCAAACAGGAAAATTTGCGGTTGATTGTGATGACCTCATCGAAAGTTTTGCAAATAGCAAAGTAAAAAAGATATTTGCAGAGTCGGGTGAACCCCATTTCAGAAAACTCGAGCGGAAGATTGCAAGTTGGCTTGAAAAACAGGTACATAATACAATTATTTCAACTGGTGGTGGCTTTTATAATGTCCCCAATATACGTAAAATCGGGACAGTAGTATATCTGCACTCTGATTTTGATAAAATTGTAAAGGCTATAAAAAACCACCCCAATGCTAAAAAGAAGATAAAAAAACGACCGTTATTACAGGATCTCAATGCCGCAAAAGCCTTGTTTGAAGAACGTTTACCACTCTACCGTGAGGTTGCGGATATTGAGATTACAATAAGCGGAAAAAGCATAGAAAAGATTGCGAAAACTATTTGTAAAAAAGCCGGCATAAAATAGTTTATTTAAGGTATGAAACAATTATGAGGATAGATATGTCTGAATTGAAATTACTGCCACTCCCAGGATACAAACCTTTCCACGGGCCTGTTGTCACAGTTATTATGGATGGTGTGGGGATAGGTACACAAGACGAAAGTGATGGCGTGCATATGGCGTATACACCGGTACTTGACGAACTGCTGAAAGGTGAGCTTGTTACAAAATTGAAAGCCCATGGAAAAGCTGTCGGATTGCCGACAGATGATGATATGGGGAATTCTGAGGTTGGCCACAATGCCTTGGGTGCTGGAAGAATATTTGCCCAGGGGGCAAAATTAGTGAATGAGGCACTTCACTCAGGAGATTTGTTTCAGGGCGAGTCCTGGCAGGAGATAAAAAAACGAGCTGATCAGGGAGGAACTCTTCATTTTATCGGCCTGGTGTCCGATGGCAATGTGCATAGCCACATTGATCACTTGAATACCATGCTTGAACAGTGTGAAAAAGAAGGAATTGAAAAGGTTCGTGTGCATGGTCTTCTTGATGGACGCGATGTGCAGCCTAAAAGCGCACTGAAATACTTTGGCCCATTGGAAGAAAAATTGAAAGCTATGTCCAGTCATGGAAGGGACTATTGTGTAGCTTCCGGCGGTGGTCGAATGATAGTTACAATGGATCGATATGGAGCCGATTGGGACATAGTTGCCAGGGGATGGAAGGCTCATGTGCTAGGCATTGGGAGGAGATTTACTTCTGCCAGTATTGCCATCCAGACCTATTATGATGAAGACCCTGAAATGACAGACCAATATATGGATAGTTTTGTTATCGAAAGGGATGGCAATCCAGTGGGTACTATCATTGACGGTGACAGCGTCATTCTTTTTAATTTCAGAGGTGATCGTGCAATTGAATTATCATGTGCCTTTGATGATAAGGAGTTTGAATATTTTGACAGACAACGCCACCCGGATGTGTTCTATGCCGGAATGATGCAGTATGACGGTGACGCTATGGTACCAGAACATTATCTTGTTGAGCCACCGGTCATTGATAACACCATGGGAGAGTATCTCTGTGCCGCGGGATTGACATCCTTTGCCATTTCAGAGACACAGAAATTTGGTCACGTAACGTATTTCTGGAATGGAAACAAATCAGGATATATCGATGATAAACTGGAAAAGTATGTTGAAATAGAATCGGATAAAATCACTTTTGATCTGAGGCCCTGGATGAAGGCCTCGGAAATTACAGATGAGGTTATTAAAGCAATTCAAAGTAATAAATATAAATTTATCCGTTTGAATTATGCCAATGGAGACATGGTTGGTCATACAGGTGTACCAATTTCTGTGCGTATTGCTGTGGAGACTGTGGATTTGATGCTTAAAAGAGTTTTACCAGTATTGGAAAAAGTGAATGGTGTGGCCGTTATAACAGCAGATCACGGAAATGCTGATTGCATGTGGACAGATAAAAATGGTCAACGCACTCCAATGGTGGCCCATACCAAAAATCCAGTCCCTTTTATTGTGAAGGATTTTTCTCGGAAAAATGTCTTCTCATTACAAAATATTAAGGCTGCAGGGCTTGCAAATGTGGCGGCAACCCTCTTTAACCTGTTAGGTTTTGCGTCTCCTGAAGACTACGAGCCCTCTTTATTGCAAATAAAATAAAAAAACAAATTTTTTTATTTTGTTTTAAATGGCTTAGAAACCTTGCTATGAAAAGAATGTAAGGAGTATCTTTTTTTACTTGACACAAATAAATTTCATCTAACTGAGGTTTTGTATGGTATTTTTTTGAATCATAATATATAGTACAAACACGTATGAATTGTGTGGGGTGATGAATGTACGACTCAAAATTAGAAAAATGGGTTATTTTATCCGGCTGTTTCGGAAAAAATGTTACTTCTGCGCAACAAAAAAAGCACGATCACGTAGTTGATCAGTACTAAGGACAGGATATTATGTTAGAAGGCACAGTAAAATGGTTTAATGAGGCTAAAGGTTTTGGTTTTCTTGAGCAGGAGGGTGGAAAAGATGTATTTGTACACTACTCTGCTATCGTCAGTGATGGTTTCAAAACCTTGAACGAAGGTGATCGAGTTCAGTTTGAAATCACCGAAGGTCCTAAAGGTCCTGCTGCAGCCAACGTGAGCAAAATATGATCTAAGACACTTATTGTCTCTTGATTGGAAAGAGGGTGAGCCTATATTAGGCTTACCCTCTTTTTTTTTGTTTTTTAAGTTATATGGCGTCGTAAAAACTCTTCATCTGCTTCGTTGCTACATTTTTTGTTTTATTTCAACGTACCTTAGTATGCCGAAATTAAACAAAAAATGTGCGCCTCGCTTATGAAGCTTTTCGAAGTCTCCGCTTATCTACGAGCCCATCAAGGTTGCCTGGATAAAGGTTCTTGGAATAACAGGCCATAATACGTTACTCTAGCAGTGTTACGTTTTAGAGAAGTACTTTTTAAAAGGAATACGGTATGGAAGATCTTTCAAAATCGCAACGCGCCCGCCTTGCAATACGAACCTTTAAGACAATTGCTGATGCATTGATTTTACGTGGATATTACAAACCTTCCGGGAGATCTGGAGAGAAACTGTCAGAATCACTACAACAGTTTGAGCCTGAGCTATATGGATCCATGAGTGACCACAGAATTGTCGAGCTCCAGGGGCTTGAGTATGTCATGGATCGTTTACCGCGAGGTATCGAAAAATGTAACCGCGTTATTTTTACTGCAGATGAAGATTTTCATGAAACTTCTTTTGAAAAGATCACTCCATTAAAAAGACGTCGCCATTCCTATATCGTATCAGATAAAGAGATCTGTTTTGTGATTACCAGAGGCTTGACTGAGATCTACGATGTCATGACCCATCTCACTTTTTTGAATCTAGAATCCCAGAAAATCCATAGACAGATATGTCATAAAGAAGAGGGGACTTGTTCAGAATGGCATGAGCTTGAAAGTGTCAGCAATAGTGATATTGTGCTTGAAGGATCGGATTTGGACCAGGCCATTTGGAATCTTTCCATAATTCTTGGCAGAACCTATCGGGAAGCACGCGAAAGCTTTGAGAGCTTTGATGTCCACCATAATAAAAATGGGAACCATAACAATGGACTTTTCTCAATTATTTATTCCATGGGAAAAAGAATAATAGAAGAGCATGAATCAAAGGATAATTTGCTGACAATTTATTTCACTCCATCTTTGCAGGAAATGATTGGAAGGCATAAATATGCGACTCTCTGGGCACAGAATGTTAAACGGAACCTTCATAGTCTTGGCCTTTCAGATCGGCCTATTCATATTGTAAGTGCAAATATGCATTCTATGAAAAATATCTGTTACGGGGCTGGATTTCTAAAAGAAAAATCAAAGAATGTTCCCGATAATTTATACGATATGATTGTTAAGCTTCGTGGCTTTGATGATGAACTTAGTGAGTATGGTTCTCAGTACGGGTTTACTTATTTACGTGATAGTTCAGAGTCAAACATTGATGTTATGTTTTTTGATACATCAAAAATTGCTAAACATAATTTTCACAAATCAATTCAAGTTGATTATGAAAATATTGAGAAGGAAAAACCTGTTATTGTTGTTATTGATTATGCATTTGGTGCTCAGGCCTTTGATATCATGGACGAATTACTCTGCCCCTGCCACATAGAAGATAGATCTGTTGCCTTTTTATACGAGTCGGTAAATGTCATGGGTAAGGCCGGAACACTTCCAGGTAATATTGGTGATATTATGCTTGCAACAGCGCATGTAATGGAAGGTACGGCCAATAATTATATTGTTGATAATGATCTTGATGTGGCAGACTTTGATGAGGGGTATCCCATTCACGTTGGGCCAATTGTTACAGTGCTTGGTACTTCATTGCAAAATCGTGACGTGCTTGCCAGATTTCACACCTCTCACTGGAAGGCAGTCGGCCTTGAGATGGAAGGTGGGCATTATCAACGTGCAATTAGTGCGGCAATCATTCAGAACCATGTCTCCCGCGATATTAAAACCCGTTACGCTTATTATGCCTCAGATAATCCATTGCACAAAGGTGAAACACTGGCATCCGGATCCCTTGGAGAGAATGGAATAGTACCAACTTATATGATTACAAAAGTTATTTTAGAAAAGATTATAAATCCACCACCGCCTGTAATATGCAATTCCTGAAAAGGCAACATCTGGCAATTGTCTCGCCCTGGGTTTTAGCAGCCGCCTTTAGCCTTCTTGCTATAATTATATCCGTCTTTGCTGTGAATAATTATAGGCGTGATAAAGCGTTAATGACTGGCATCCTGCTTGAAAAAGGGGTCACTCTTATTCGTTTTGTTGTATCAAGCGCAAGGAGTTCGATTTTCTCAGGCCTTCGCCAGGGCCAGGACATTGATATGCTCTGGCCAGGAAATGTTCAACGTGTTCTTGAACATGCATCAGACCAGCCTGGAGTAAATATTCTTGCACTGGTGAACAGTAAAGGTGAAATTCTTGCCGACTCTTTACCCGTTGCAAGGAAAGTCCATGTTTCCGAAAAAACCCAGAAATTTTTATCGTCACTGGATCTAGATACTACAGAAACCAGAACATTCAGTTTCCGTATCAGTAGTGAGAATAAAAAACCCATTTTTCAAATTGCCGCGTTTTTTCCACCAATTGGGAAACGGTTTTTAAATCAATTCAGACTGATTCCTCCAAATATAACATCCCGTAATAATAAAGGTAATATGATTATGAGGCATCACCTCACCAGTCCGGGATGGCGAGAGAAAATAGAAGCTTTAAATAAGGATAAGTATGTAATTCTGGTTGAACTGGATATGAAACAGTTTAACGAGAGGCTTCAACGACAAAAACTTGAAATCATAATTCTGTCCATTGTGTTGTTACTGGTTGGTTTTGGAGGGTGGCTCTCTATTTTGACCCTTCAGGGTCTAAAAGGTTCCCAAAGCAGGCTCCGAAGAGTTGAGGCTTTTCGTGATATTCTCATTTCTTCTCTACCTGTGGGGCTCATTGCCACGGATACCAAGGGAGGAATAATTTTATACAATAAGTTCTCCCGGAAATTGACAGGAATTAGTGAGAAAAAAGCTCTGGGGGGGGATCCTGATGTATTTGAAAATATGCCTGATATTCATGCTGCATTTGAAACTCATGGTACGCCACAGAAAGAACTGTATCAAAAGGAAGTACAGTTGCTTAGTGATAATGGGATAAATCATACGGTTCAACTGAGCAGACTTACAATCATTGACAGTAATGATGCCTTTGTCGGCACTCTATTGATGATGCAGGATCTTAGCCAGGTTAAAAAACTGGAAAGAGAGCTTAGAAGAAGTGAACGTCTGGCGGCACTTGGGAAAATGGCAGCAGGAGTAGCCCATGAACTTCGTAATCCTTTGAGTTCTATTAAAGGACTGGCCCTTGTTCTTAAATCAAAATTTTCCAATGATAACAATGATCGTGAAACAGCGGATATTCTTGTGCAGGAAGTAGAACGACTCAATCGCAGTATCTCGGAGCTTCTTGATTACGCAAGGCCGCAAAAGCTGCAGAAGGTGGATGTTGATCTGCATAATCTGTTAAACAAAGGCGTTTCCTTACTGGTTCTTCCGACGAATCTGTGGGTAAATTTAACCACCGACTGTATATTTCCTATCAACTCCCCCTTTTTGAGTAAGGGGAGTTGATAGGAAATATACAGTCTCGGTGTTGCAAAAAAAGTTATGTAAAAAAAATGCATTCAGTCCGATCAGTGATTAATTTCATTGATCTCTGCAAAATCCTAAAAAGGAGGACTGAATGCACATAAAGACTTTGCTCAATTATACGACAAAATTCAAGAGTTTTGTTTTTCTGAATTCTTCCTT
>CAMZLK010000105.1 GCA_947311475.1 uncultured Desulfocapsa sp. | reverse complement strand
TGGAAAGGTGGAGTACATTCAATTGGAATTTTTAAGAGAGTGTAATTTAATTTACAATAACACAATATATTTAATCATTTTTTCAACTCTTAGATTCGTTTTAGGTAACGTGAAGGAGAGTATTGTTTCGTAGCAAACTCAGATATGTTTGACATGAAGTGAAGAATTTATTTTATGTTTAACACAAAGAGAAGGGGGAGGAGGAGAAGGAGAAGGTGGAGGAAAAGAAGGAGTAGAAGTAGGAGGAGAAAGAGGAAAAAGAAGTGATAAAGACGATTGTTTTAATGGTGTTGTTGTGTTTTGGGACAGGCTCGGTTCTTGCTGCATCAGAATCAGGTAATGAGTGTCGTGAGCTTTTGGTGGCCAAATGTCAGAATTGTCACTACCTGGAAAGGGTTTGCAGTAAAGTGGGGAAAAAATCAGAACGGCGCTGGAAGGCGACGCTGAAGCGGATGGTTAAGCGGCGCGGCGCTGAACTTAGAATCGACGAGCAGATGTTGCTTGTACAGTGTTTGTCTACTCCTGACCAAGGGATTCTTAAGGAGTGCGGGATTGCTGACAGCAGCCAGCCATAATTTTTTCCTGTAAACCGATTAACCAGGTTTGCAATAATCTCGGCAGCACAGCCAACACCCGGAGCAATGCTGATGGCAGTAGTAACCAGTCAGTTTTTTTTGTGCATGCACCGCACTCTTTAGAACCTCAGCAGTGTATCATCGGGCCGAGGGAGAGGTGTTAAAATATCCAGGAAGATTTCTTTTGATTGTTTTGAAAAAGGATTAGTCATTGAGTTCGTTAATGAATTGATAATAAACAGAATTAACTTTTAAGAAATTAAGACCAAGCCCATGGGCGCTACTGTGGCTGACGGTCCCATAGATCTCTGTTGTTAACTCTTCATCTTCATTTTCGTCATCATCAAGTGTCAGGCTGATTGTACACTCTGTGCCTTCTTCGAGGTCAATGTCATATTCACATTCAACAAAAGCCCCTCCCACACTCATATCCCGGGTTTGTCCTTCGATGAACTCACCATTAGCGAGTTTGATGAGTGCAAATCTTTGAATTAGAAGACGCTCATAGTCGCGACGATTTGACATATTGTACCTTTTTAGTAAAGGAGAAACTCACTGACAAACAGAATACGTTTCTCTTTTCAGAATATGTTGAAATCAGGTTTTTTCAAGGGCACCTGCTTACGCCAAAGGCCCAAAAAAAAGGAGAGCCATTAAAGACACTCCTTACAATATAACAAGATATTTGTAATATCAAAAAATTATTTAAGAATTTTCCCAATATTTTTTACTGCATTGACTTTGTCTTTCGCAGCAGAGACTTCCTTGACACCGGGGACATCTTCCAAGATGCTTTTTCCACCTTCTTCAATGTCACTGATGCCGCTTTTAAAAGAGGAGATAGCTTTTCCAAGACCGGAACCGATCTCAGGAAGTTTTTTCCCGCCAAAAACAAGTACCGCAATACCCAGTATGACTACTAATTCAGGCATTCCAAGTCCAAACATGGTCTTCTCCAATTATAAAAAAAGGGGGGGACGGCTATGGGCGAAAGTGCTTAAGCCTGTGTGTCACCTTTGCTATCTTCATCGATTGTTTTGGTGTCTTCTTTTTTTGTGGCATCTTTAAAGTTCTTGATACCCTTCCCGATTCCTGAACCAATTTCTGGAAGCTTGCCAGCACCAAAGATTATGACGATGATGACCAGAATTACAACCAGTTCCGGCATTCCAAGTCCAAACATATTACTACCTCAATATTTATAAAATCGTAGTTGACTGCTATTTTTACAGCAAGGTTAAATGTAGATCAGTCGTGATAGAATGTCAATCCTTTCCATGGTTGGCCACGCTTTGTCCTATTTCACGCATCCGGGCAAGTATCCTGTCTTCATCAAGGCTTTTGAGTTCTCTTGATTCCATGACGATCCGACCATTAATGATGGAGTGGAGCACATCTGCACCTTGTGCTGCATAGACAAGCTGGGAGGGAATGTTATACAGTGGTGTGAGGTGGGGCTGGTTCATGTTCAACACAATCATGTCAGCTTTTTTCCCAACCGTGAGCGTTCCTGTTATGGTCTCAGCATTCAGACATTCTGCTCCACCAAGTGTTGCAGCATGAAGGGTTTGTTCAGCAGTCATGGCAGTGGGATCCATCCGTGCAACTTTATGGCTTTTAGCAACGGTATCCATTTCGCCAAACATATCGACATCGTTGTTTGACGCTGCACCATCGGTACCGATTCCCACTGTGACGCCAGCTTCCAGCATCTTTACCACTGGCGCGGTACCGGAAGCCAGTTTCATGTTGGATTCCTGACAATGGGCTACCTTGACTTCACGTTCTGTAAGAAGTCCTATCTCTTTGTCATCAAGCATCACGCAATGTGCTGCAAGAGTTTTTGGGTGAAGGAGGCCTAAATTTTCCAGATGCTCAACAGGGCTGCAGTCATAGCGTTCTTTACAGGCAGTAACTTCTGCGTCGTTTTCTGAGAGATGAATTGAATACAGGGAATCATGATCCTGTGCAACATGTCCAAGGCGTGTAAGTAGTTCAGGTGAGCATGTATACACTGAATGGGGATCAGCAGTGATCGAGATAAGCGGATGGCTTTTATACTGGGCGAAAAGCTCTTCCACGTATGAAAAACCGTTTTCCAGCTCTCCGTAACATGGGGATGGGAAGTCGTAGAGTACTTCTCCTACCCAGGCGCGCATTCCGGATTCTTCGGTGGCTCTTGCCACCTCTTTTGAAAAGAGATACATATCACAAAAACTGGTGGTACCCGATTTAATCATTTCAGCTATTGAGAGCAGGGTGGAGTGGTAAACCATTTCTGGTGTCCAACGGGCTTCCACTGGAAAAATGTGCTCTTCCAGCCATGTCATAAGGGGCAAATCATCAGCCAGTCCTCGAAAACATGCCATGGCCGCATGGGTGTGAGTGTTGATTAGGCCGGGCATGATGAGGCCATGCTCAGTATGCATATGGCGATCAGCGCTAAACTGAGAAAGGATTGTTTCTTTTGGTCCCATTGCAGTAATGGTGTCACCTGTTATTGCAATGGCACCATTTTTGATGAGATTTTTCTGATGGGCGTCGGGAAGGAGATAACTGCCGGAAATGATGAGGTCGGTTGCTTGTTTCATGTTGGAGGCACAAGGGGGCTGTTATAGTTGTCCTGCTATTTCTACAAGTAATTGTTCAAGTTTAGGTTCCATTGCTTCTGCTGTGGCAATAATGTCTTCGAGCAGAATGGGTTCAAAATTGTCCGGATCATTCACGTTGGAAACAACGGATAATCCGAGAACATCCATCCCCGCATGTCTGGCCACAATAATTTCAGGAACAGAGGACATGCCAACTGCATCTGCCCCACTTTCCCGCAACCATCTGGTCTCAGCTGGTGTTTCAAGGCTTGGGCCTGGAATACAGACGTACACGCCACTGATAACGTTTTTAATTTTACAACGGCTGGCGCTATCCAGTGCAATTTTTATGAGCCCAGGATGATATGGTGTTGAAAAATCAGGAAAACGCGGCCCCCAACTGTCTACATTTGGGCCACGTAACGGGTTCTCACCAAGAAAATTGAGGTGATCCCGCATGACCATGATAGATCCGGGAACGAAAAGTGGGTTCAGACCACCTGCAGCATTTGTTAAAATAAGAGTTTTTGCACCAAGAAGGGAAAGTACGCGAATGGGAAAGGCAACTTCTTTGGTGGAATAACCTTCGTAAAAATGAAACCTGCCTTGTAAAACAGCTACTTTTTTGTCACCAAGATATCCAAGGATCAGGTTACCTTTATGGCTGCTGACGGTGGATTGTGGAAAGTGGGGGATTTTACTGTAAGGCAGGTTTATGACACTTGTGATTTTATCGCCAAAATGGCCAAGGCCGGTGCCGAGTTGGATGACAATGTCTGGCGAAAAGGGGAGAGTGTTACGCAAAAAAGAGGCACATTCTTCTACCTGCCTTTGGTACTCTCCCATATTCACCATAATGTCTCAGCCGTGTTTCGCATGCTTTTTGACAAAATCCATGATCAGATTTCTGTCTGCATCCATCAGTTCACACCGGGATTCTTTATCCATTAAATTTTGTATGGACTCAGGTAAGTCAATGGTTTGTCCGATGGCCGCTTCCACAGTTTCAGCAAATTTTCCAGGGTGTGCAGTGGCCAGACAGCAGACGGGGATACCTTTTCTCTGATGCTTAAGAGCACAGTGCATGCCAACTGCGGTATGGGGATCCATTATGTAACCATGTTCCTTATGAAAATCAGCAATGGTTGCGGTAACATCTTCTTCAGTTGCTTTTTCCGCGATAAAATCTCTCTGGATCTGATCCTGAAAATCGGTGAGATTAATGCTTCCTGTTTCTGCAAACTGGGTCATTGCCTGTTTTGTTCGATCCGGTTCTTCATCGAGGAGGTAGTAGAGATACCGTTCAAAATTAGAAGCTGACTGGATATCCATTGAAGGACTCGATGTAGGCGTAACTTCAGAGAGAGAATAATCTCCATCCTGTACCATACGTGTAAGGATGTCATTTCCGTTGGTGGCCAGGAGCAGTTTGCGGATGGTTCCTTCCGGAAGCATCCGTTTTGCTATATATCCAGCGAAGATGTCACCAAAATTTCCAGTGGGCACAGAAAAATCCGTGGCCTTATCGTTTTCATGATTGGAGATATGCAAACAGGCATGCACATAGTAAACAACCTGCGCTAGAACCCTGGCCCAGTTAATGGAATTGATTGCACCAAGAGACTGCTGTTCTTTAAAATCCAAATCATTGAAGATCGATTTAACAATAGCCTGACCATCGTCAAAGGTACCGTGGATGGCAATATTAAACACATTGCTGTCCATCACGGTGGTCATCTGCTTTTCCTGAACTTTACTCACCCGTTCATGGGGGTGCAGGATAAAAATGTTGATCCGTTCTTTTCCACGAACGCCATAAATGGCAGCACTCCCGGTATCTCCGGAAGTTGCGCCCAGGATATTCATAATCGAATCATTTTTTTCCAGAAGATATTCAAAGACATTGCCTAAGAACTGCAGGGCAACATCTTTAAAAGCCAGGGTGGGGCCGTGGAAAAGCTCCATGATATGGAGTGATCCATGGTGTACAAGAGGAATTACCTCGTCAGAATCAAAAGACTCGTAAGAACGGTAAATCAAGTTACGGAGTTCAGCCTCAGGGATGTCGTCAACAAAGCGTGACATGACCTCAAAGGCCAGATCTTTATAGGAGAGATCTTTCCATTCATTGTAAGTTTCACTGCCAATGCGGGGGATGGCTCTTGGGAGGATGAGTCCGCCGTCAGTGGCAAGTCCCATCAACACGGCTTCGGTGAAGGAGACGGGGTCTATGCCGCCTCGAGTACTGATATATTGCATGTGTTAGCTCTCGTTTATTTCAACTCTTGGGGCATCGTGCCATAGCCCTTCCAGATCATAAAAAGATCGCTGTTCATGGTAGAAAATATGAACGACTACATCAGCAAAGTCAAGAAGAACCCACATGCCTTCCTGAATTCCTTCTGCTTTTGCAGCACTTATTCGTTTGGATCGCATCGCTTTTTCCATCGCCTCTGCAAGCCCCTGGACATGACGACTCGATCTGCCACTCATGATAATAAAATAATCGGTGAACGAGGAAAGTCCCCTCACATCGAGAACGACCAAATCTTCTGCTTTTGTGTCAAGTGCAGCTTCTGCACAGATTGTGGCCAGTTCCAGACCGGTCTTGTCTTGAAGTTCTTTTTTTAGTTTTTTCATAGTATGCGAGGGCTTAAGTCCTCTTAGTTGTTACTTTTTGCCCGTCCCTTCTTTTTTCGTGGTGGAAATTCAAATGTTATTTTTCCGGATTTATTCATGAGAAGGTAGGCGTCAAATGGTCTTTTTTTCTTGGAGATAAAATTAGTTATTAACTCAGTTTTTCCATCATCCAGGAGCTGTCTGATATGGTCTCCTGTGATGGCTCGTGCAAGGATAATCTTACTGATTTGCAGGCCTTTTTCCTTATCGCCATCAAGTTTGGAGCCTGACATATAAGCAGCAGGAGTTTCAAAAACAGGGCTGCCATCAATTGGTGAAATGCCAAGAGGTGTTGTCTTCTTGATGGCCTCGATGTCAAGATCATCAATGGAATCTGCAAAAAGGAATTCGATCTTGTTGTTGTTTAATCGAAGAGATGCAGAAAATGGTTTTCCGCGTTTACTCCGAAAATCACTAAAAGGCCCAAGGGTTTTACCTTGTATGATGCTTACAATTTCGTCCTGGCTCATTATCCTGCCACCAAGTATTTTACGCAGGGTGATTTTTTCATCTGTAGAGACATACGCTGTTGGTGTCTCAACGAAATGAATATCGCCAACAGGACTGAAAGGCGCTTCTTTTGTGGGCGGAGCTTTTTCAAATGCCCGAACCTGAGAAATGATATGTTCTGTGAGCTCGCGGATTTCATCCATGAACTTTTTTCGTGTAAACTTACCGTGAAGAATCTGCGTGAGTTTAAATTCCCATTCGCCAGTCATTTGGGGGGATGCAAGAACCTCAATCTTCAGGGCTTCAAGGAGTGCAAACAATTCAAAAGCCTTACCTGTTGGAGTGAGTTCCTTTCCCTCGCGAACAATATATTTTTCTTTTAACAGCTTTTCAATAATGGCAGCACGAGTGGCTGGTGTCCCAAGCCCACGTTCTTTCATGGCCTCAGCCAATTCCTCATCATCAATGAATTTGCCCGAGTGTTCCATCGCGGAGAGAAGGGTAGCCTCGTTGAATCGTGGTGGCGGTTTTGTTTCCGATTGGTTTTTTTCGACCTCCTTACAGTGAACTGATGTGCCGGATGGTATTTCCACAAGAAGTTTATCTGTTTCCTGATTGCCGTTTCCCTGGTAGACAATCTTCCACCCTGGATCAATCTGGATTTTTCCTTCTGTAAGAAATGTTTCTTCGCTCACCACAGAGAGTCTTCTAGTGTTGAGATATCGGGCCGGTGGAAAGAAAACAGCAAGAAAACGCTGGGTCACCATGGTGTAGAGTTTCAGCTCCTGTTCATTTAAATCCCTCGGCAGGGTGGTGGTGGGGATGATGGCATGATGGTCTGAAATCTTTTTATTGTTAAAAATTCGCTTTTCTTTTTTGATATACCCCTTATCAAGCGCTGTACTTGCGTGAACACTAAGTTGCCAGTTTTGCTGCTGCTTAACTGTTTTCTTCACAGTGCTTAAATAGTCTTCAGGCAGGTGGCGGCTGTCAGTACGGGGATAGGTAAGAACCTTGTGACGTTCGTACAGGGACTGCGCAATGGAGAGAGTGTTTTTTGCTGAGAACCCAAAACGCCCGTTTGCTTCACGCTGTAGTGAGGTCAGATCATATAAAGCTGGTGCACGCTGGCTGGACTTTTTGCTTGTTTCTGTCACAACAGCAGGCTTGTCTGTACATTTTGCCACGCGGCTGTCTGCATCAACCTCTTTCCAGATTCTGTCTGCCCGGGAATGTTCATTGTCTGGATCTTTCTTGAAATTCGGATCAATCCATTTACCGATATAGCTACTGCTTTTGAATGTGAAAGTGGCTTGGAGAGTAAAAAAATCACGCGGCTTAAACGCCATTCGAAACTGTTCACGTTTAACAAGAAGTGACAGGGTTGGAGTCTGAACTCTGCCGCAGGACGTGAGAAAGAATCCTCCTTTTCTGGAGTTGAAGCCAGTGAGTGCACGCGTTGCATTGAGTCCGATTAGCCAGTCCGATTCAGAACGGCATAACGCCGCATCTTCCAGTGCGTGCATTTCATCATTATCACGCAGATTTGCAAAGCCTTCTTTAATTGCATCCATCGTCATGGATTGGAGCCACAGCCGTTTAAAGCTTTTCCGTGCCACACTTTTATTCCATACATAACGCATGATGTATTTGAATATCAATTCCCCTTCGCGACCGGCATCACAGGCATTGATTATTTCTTTTACATCCTTGCGACGGATTAGTTTCTGTAGCGCATTGAGTTGTCCCTTGGTTCCCTGTAACCCTTTTAGTGCAAATTCTTCAGGAATTATGGGCAAATTATCAAGGGACCAGCTCTTATATTTTGGATCCATTTCCTCTGGATATTGAATTGCTACCAGATGGCCAATGGCATAGGATACTATATGGGAGTCACTTTCGTAATGCGTTTTAAGCTTTTTAAATTTTCCGGGCAGAACCTTTGCAAGGTCACCAGCCACACTGGGCTTTTCTGCGATGATAAGTGTTTTATCTGACATTGTGTTTAGTGCCTTACTCCATAATTCCTGCAATACAAAACAAGAATATCTGAGAGTGGTATAAGATCAATATGTTACGGATAGTAACAAGGTACTTACTTGCAGCTTATCTGCGTTAGCTTACAACAGTTGTAGCAAAGTTCAGCAAAGTTTGATGCCAGAGTTCGGGTTGTTCAAGGTAGCAGGGATGTTTTGCTCCCTGAAAAACAACCAGTTTGGATCCTTCAATTTTTTCTTTCAGAAGCCTGCCGTTGGCAGGATCAGAAATCTGATCATTTTCACCCCAGAGAATAAGAGTGTTGCTTGGCAGATTGTGGAGTTGAGCTCTATTCTCTTCAACCCCGACTGAACCGATGAGAACAAGGCCGGCAACTTTATGCGGGTATTTAAGTGAATATTCAAGTCCTATTTTGCCACTCATGGAAGGGCCGACAATAATAGCTTTTTCAACGTTTTCATCCTGCATAACCGTATTGATTACTACTTCAGGACTAGTATCGGCCTGGGGGCTTTTTCCAAAGCCCGGAAGATCCAGGGCAAGAATGGAAAAACCTGCATCAATTGCAGTTTGCAGTGTTCCAAGTTCCTGCCAGGTCTCGGCCTGAAATGCTTTTCCGTGAAGAAACAGCAGAGGAGGACTGGAAAATTCCCCAGCAATTAATAAATTAATGGAGCATCCGTTTATATCGATTGTTTTGTTTTGTATTAAGTTCATTAATACCCTAAGTTATTTTGTCTGGAATTTTAGGATTTCGTAGCCTGTGTTTCAAAAACATAAGAATTCGGAACCCTTTTTAAGGTCAAAGTAGCAGATGTTGTATTAACCCCTTATCGGTTTGTCAATCGCTATTTGAGGAAAATTTTTCTTACGGTCATTTAAAAATTATTAAAAAGGGTGAACCTTTGTTTTGTATAACTATCTGGAATAAATGTGTTGTTTGTGGCTTTGTAATTGTTGAAAAGGAATGGTGATATTTTTTTTCTGAAGATTAACGAAAAATCGTATTGAGCTCTGTAATATGGTAAAATGGTATCTGCAATTTCTTGACACTTGGTGTTTTTTATGTTTTATACTTGTATTGGAACGGGATGTTGGCGGGTGTAGCTCAGTTGGTAGAGTACAAGCTTCCCAAGCTTGGGGTCGCGAGTTCAAACCTCGTCGCCCGCTCCAGTGTTATTGAGAGAGTTCCATTTATTTCTCTGTGATGCCATACCACAAACCTTGCGGGGAACGTGGATATGAAGTGGGCAATGCCCGCTTTTTTTTATGCCTGATGCTCAGTGTATGCAGGAAAGAAGATAGGTCAGAATGAGCGACTATATTATAGAAAATATTCAAGAATTTGTGGACGGTCTTCTGCCTTCACTGAACCTTGAATTGGTGGAATTACAGTATCGACAGGAAGGTGAAGGCTGGGTGCTCCGCCTTTTTATTGATGGGCCAGATGGGATTGGCATTGACCAGTGTACCAAGGTGAGTCGTGAAATAAGTTTTTTTCTTGATGTTGAGGACTTGATTCCCCATGCGTTCAATCTGGAAGTCTCTTCTCCCGGACTTGAGCGGCCGCTACGTAAAATGGCTGATTTTAAACGATTTGTTGGAAAGAAGGCTCGCGTAAAATTGCGACATCCAATGGATGGTCAGAAAGTTTTCATCGGCCTTATTGGTGATTCGGATGAACATGGTTTTGAGTTGCTTTTTGAAGATGGAACACAGAATAGATTTTTGCTGGATCAGATAAGGAAGGCTAGATTAACACTGTAGGCTGATGCGACTTACGAGCACAGTCAAGTAGTTATATGTTCTCCTTTTACGAGAATGACAAGAACAGAATACAAAAAAAATAAGATTGTTTTTTTGTGGGGAATGACATGCTATCAGATTTAAAACGTATCATCGACCAAATCTGCAGAGACCGGGGTTTTGACAAGAAACTTCTGATCGAGGCAATTGAAGAGGCCGTTGAATCAGCTGCGAAAAAGAAACTCGGCTCCAGGCGTGATATTGAAGTACGCTTTAACGAAGAATTTGGAGAAGTCGAAGTCTTTCAATTTCGAACAGTGGTTACAGAAGTTGCGGATGAACAGACGGAAATCTCTCTTGAGGAAGCTAGAGCCCTTGACCCCGAAGTTCAGCTTGAAGATGAACTTGGCGAAAAAATGGAAAATATAGAAGATTTAGGGCGTATTGCTGCCCAATCTGCCAAGCAGGTCATCATTCATAAGATGAAAGATGCTGAGCGTGATGTTATTTTTGAGATGTTTAAAGATAGAAAAGGTGAAATAGTAAGCGGCATTGTTCAGCGTTTTGAACGTGGAAACATGGTTGTTAATCTTGGTCGAACAGATGCTATTTTGCCGCGTGATCAGCAGATCCCCAAGCGTTCATTTAAGCAGGGCGATCGTATTCGTGCCTATCTTGATGATGTGCGTCAAAATGCCCGCGATTCCCAATTGATTCTGTCGCGAACATGTAATGAATTCCTGGCGAAGCTGTTTACTATGGAAGTTCCTGAGATAGCTGAAGGAATTGTTGAAATCATGGGAGTAAGTCGTGAGCCTGGGTTCAGGGCAAAGATTGCGGTCAGTTCGCTTGAAACAGATGTCGATCCAGTCGGTGCCTGTGTTGGTATGAAAGGATCGAGAGTACAAAATGTTGTTCAGGAACTGCAGGGCGAACGAATCGATATTGTTCCATGGAGCCCGGATCCAGCCAAATATGTGTATAATGCTTTAGCACCTGCACATGTTTCAATGGTTATGGCGGATGAAGAAGCTCAGACCCTTCTTGTTGTAGTACCAAATGACCAGCTGTCGCTTGCAATTGGGCGGCAGGGGCAGAATGTTCGCCTTGCCTCAAGACTGCTTGGCTGGCGAATTGATGTGAAAAGTGAGCAGCGTTATGCAAATCTTGAGGATCCCGGCTATCAGACATTGCTTGCCGTTGATGGAGTCGCAGAACCTTTGG
The DNA here is from genome assembly GCA_947311475.1 of uncultured Desulfocapsa sp. Taxonomy (GTDB): domain Bacteria; phylum Desulfobacterota; class Desulfobulbia; order Desulfobulbales; family Desulfocapsaceae; genus Desulfocapsa. The sequence goes on along the minus strand of CAMZLK010000105.1, from coordinate 602 downwards.
CCGACCAGCTTTTAGCTCGTGGTGTGTTTGGTATTGAAAAACTTGCTGATGCCGCTGTTGAAGATCTTATTGTTATTCGTTCAATCGATGAAGAGCAGGCGCAGCATCTTATTGATACCGCAAAAAGGTTGATCGAAGAAGGTGTCGTGACGACATCTTTTGCCAAAGAAGACGAAAACTCTGAGATTAGCGATACCGATGGAAATGTTGCCGCAGATGTCAGTGAAGAAGTTGCTGAAGGTAATGAAGTTGTGGAAACGGAAGAAGTTCCCGCAGAAATAGAGATTGTTGAAGAACAGCCTGTAGAGGATGAGCCAAAATAGAAGGGGGCAAGCGCCCCGGACGTGTATTGTGTGCCGGCGACATATCGGGAAAGCGTTTATGTCACGATATGTGTGGAATCCGGAAACCGCAGATGTTATTTTGGACAAGTCACAAATCATGCCTGGAAGAGGTGCATATTGTTGCAGTGATGATTCCTGCAGAGAGCATTTTTTAAATAGGAAACAGGGATGGAAGAGAATTTTTCGATTGAATTGATTTTGAAGTATATGTAAAGCATGATGACCTCGTAAAAAGGTCAAAAACAGGATGGACTTGGA
>CAMZLK010000104.1 GCA_947311475.1 uncultured Desulfocapsa sp. | reverse complement strand
TTTTGACAGCTCGAAAAACGTAAAAAAAAGGTTCAGGAGAAAAACGTTTAAAACCTTTTTTGGGTTGGGGGCAGAAAAATATAAACGAATGTCGAACAAGGAATTTAGAATTTCGAATGATGAAGTAAAAAAACTTCTATATTCGAAATTCTAAATTCCTTGTTCGACATTCGTTTATATTTTTCTGCCCCCAACCCAAAAAAGGTTTTAAACGTTTTTCTCCTGAACCTTTTTTTTACGTTTTTCGAGCTGTCAAAAAAGAGCCATTTTACCCCTGGTATCACCCCATGGTGAACCCATTATCCTTCTCTGTCTCCATCTGAAGAAAGTTTTTGTTCCAATGTAATGTACGCTCATCTTATTGATAATAATGCTTATGTTAATGAGTATTAATTAGATCAATCGTAATTATTCTTTTTATCAATTTGACTTATGCTCCAGTTTGGGATAGGTTTTCCCGAATCGAGGGCTGTATTACTGTGTGGTACATGCACAGACTGCTCTCCTCATCTATCTTCGTGTAATCCGCAGTGCGGAGCGATGTTTTAATTTGTACAAAGCAGCAACAGGTTCCCTCCATGGAAATGTTGTTGAAGCGGGGATGTTTCCCCAGAACCTCATACATTCATTAAGTTATGGTAGCAACTCATGCGCAACAACAGGTAGTAGCTGCAGTGACCCAGGTGCAGCCGGATCCCGCTTTGGTAGCAGATGTGTATTCTTTTGCAATTTTGCTGCTCTACGGCATTGTCTTTGCCGTTATGCCCCTACTTGCAGGTTTGGTGCTCGCTCCAAGAGAGACAGCCCCTCTGCTGGGGGCGATTTACGAGTGTGGGATGCCTGCTTTCGGGCGTGCTCGATCTGCACAGTTTGGGGTTTTCTACTATTTATATGCATTACTGTTCATCGTCTTTGAAGTTGACGTGTTGTATCTTTTTCCGATTGCCAGAGTGTATCGCGAACACGTTGGACTGACAGGGTTTTTAGAAATGTTATTTTTTGTAATCGTGCTGTTTCTGGCGGTTGCTTATGTCTGGAAAAAAGGAGTTCTTAAATGGGAAAGGGAAGCGTTGTCCCTCCACTAATTCATTTTGCGCAGTTGGAAAAGGTTCTGAATCATGCAAGAGCCAATTCTCTCTGGCCATTAACTTTCGGTCTTGCCTGCTGTGCCATTGAGATGATGGCTGCAGCTGGACCAAAGTTTGATTTGGATCGTTTTGGAGCAGGAGCATTCCGGGCATCACCCCGGCAGGCTGATGTTATGATCGTTGCTGGAACTGTAAGCCATAAGATGGCAGAGACCGTGAAAAGGCTCTATTTACAGATGCCAGCTCCCAAGTGGGTGATTGCCATGGGAAATTGTGCAATATCCGGAGGACCCTTTAACCTTGATGTTAACTATTCTGTGGTTGAGGGTGTGGAGCAGATTGTTCCTGTGGACGTGTATGTTCCTGGATGTCCGCCGCGTCCTGAGGCTTTGCTTGAAGCTCTTTTGCAACTTGAGGCGCAGATATGCGGTACACGCCGTTTTCCTGAGCCGCCTCCTGCCATGCCGAAAGTGGCTTGAGAAAGCCAGGGAATGTCCCGGTTTCGAATAAACTTTTTTTTATTATGATATTTCGGTTAGCTATATGACATTTATAGAAGAAACACTTGAAGGTTTGGACATTAGTGTGGAATATCCTGATTCTGCGCTTACTGGTATAGATGCTCAGGCAGAAGTGTCTGTCGAGCAGATCCGGCCCCTCAGTCGAACGCTGTTTTACGCTGGTTTGTTCCTGGAATCTGTATCAGCCATAGATCTCATAGCCGATGAAATTATAGAAGGGGTATATCTCTTTAATCATTATGAGCAACATGTGCGCCTGAAGATAACGATGAAAACAGATAGGACTACTCCAAAGTTTCCAACCATTGGGGATATATATCCAGGTGCGGTCTGGCATGAGCGCGAGGCGGGTGAATTTTTTGGTATTGACTTTGAAGGGAGTAAGGATAAACGAAACCTTCTCCTTCCCGTGGAGACAACTTTCCATCCCTTGCGCAAGGATTTTAAAAGGCCGGAACAGGCCGGGAAAATACAGTAATGTTTGACTCACAAGAAAATAGTACGTACCAGCTCGAGCCTGTTGAGGACAATCAGTTTGTCTTGAATCTAGGGCCGCAGCACCCAGGTACTCATGGAGTTTTAAGGGTAATCCTGCATATGGATGGTGAGTACATCCTGACTGCAGATCCGGTGCTCGGATATGGTCATCGGATGCAGGAAAAAATTGCGGAGAATATGCCCTACACCCAGATACTGCCCTACATGGCACGTATGGACTACCTGGCTGCCCTTTCATTTAACCAGGCCTGGGTTTGTGTGGTTGAGAAGATGTGCGGTTATGAAGTTCCAAGGCGAGCCGAATATATTCGTGTCCTTACAACGGAACTGAATCGTATCTCCAGCCATTATCTCTGGTTTGGTGCCTTTTTGTTGGATCTTGGAGCTTTTACTCCATTTCTCCATGCCTTTGCCGACCGTGAAATGATCCTGGATTTACTTGAAGAAGTAACCGGATCACGATTAACGTACTGTTACTTTCGCTTTGGCGGAGTCAGCTCAGATGTTGATGACAGCTTTCTGCAGGGAGTTCAGGATTTTGTGGAGCATATGCGTTCCCATCTTAAGACCTATCATGAGCTCGTAACCGGAAATGTAATATTTCAGATGCGAACAAAAGATGTTGGGGTAATTCTACCTTTTGATACCTGGGGATATGGCCTGAGTGGTCCTGTTTTAAGGGGATCTGGCGAAAAATATGATGTTCGTATCAGTGAACCTTATTCTATCTATCCGGAACTTGATTTTGAAATCCCGGTGGAACGGGACGGGGATTGTCTGGCCAGATATATGGTTCGTATGCGTGAGGTCGAAGAAAGTCTGAATATAATTCAACAGACCCTCGATAAAATGCCCGATGGGCCTGTGCGCTCCAAGGTTCCAAAAATCATCAAACCACCAGCAGGCGAAGCCTGTATGGCGGTTGAGACACCACGTGGTGAACTTATGATACATGTGGTCAGTGACGGTACCAAGGTACCTTACCGGGTAAGGTACAGGGTGCCCTCTTTTGGAAATCTCAGTGTGTTTTCCCGCCTGGCAAAAGGGCAGTTACTAGCCGATGCTCTGGCTGTACTTGGAAGCCTGGATCTTGTTATCCCGGAGGTTGATAGATAATGAATGAAATTTCAATTTTACGCAGTTTGCTCACCATCGTTGGTGTCTCTGTGGCTATTGGCCTCAACGCTGTTTTTGTGGTGTGGCTGGAACGGAAGGTTGCGGGACATATGCAATACCGCTTAGGCCCCACAGAGGTTGGCCCGAAAGGTTTGTTGCAGACTGTTGCCGATGGCTTGAAACTGGTATCGAAACAGATCATTTTTCCCAGTGCCGCCGATAAACCCATTTTTGCGCTGGCACCAATTATTTGTCTGGTACCTGTTTTTGTGGCCATTTTACCTGTCCCTTTTTCAGACACTCTGCAGGGCCATGAACTGGATATTGGCCTACTGCTGGTTATTGCGTTGGGGTTGCTGAATACACTCGGTATTTTGATGGCTGGCTGGGGATCTGATAATAAATATGCTCTCCTTGGTGCATCAAGAGCAATTGCACAGATTTGTGCCTATAAGATCCCGTTGCTGCTCTGTATTTTACCAGTGATCATGCTTTCGGGGTCATTCAGTCTCCGTGGGATTGTTAACGCACAGGATCCTGTGTGGTATGCGGTGTATCAGCCCGTGGCTTTTTTCATATACATAATTGCCATTACCATGGAGACAAACCGTAGTCCTTTTGACTTTGCTGAGGCAGAAAGTGAATTGGTTGCAGGGTTTCATACCGAGTATTCGGGAATGGCCTTCTCTCTCTTCTTTCTTGCAGAATATTCCTATATGTTTCTGGCATCAGCCATTGCTTCGATTCTGTTTCTCGGTGGCTGGCATGGTCCATTTTTGCCAGGAGTCGTATGGATGTTGCTGAAAATATACTTCTTTCTTTGCTTGATGATGTGGTTCCGCTGGACCTTCCCACGAGTGCGGGTTGATCAGATGCTGAATTTCGGATGGAAGATACTGCTACCTTTCTCTTTGCTGAATTTTCTTATCACCGCTGGAGTAATGGCCATCTTATGAACAACTATTTGAAAGAAATTTTTAACGGTTTGAAGAGTCTGGTCATTGGTTTGAAGGTGACCATGACCACCATGTTAACCAAAAGTACGACCATTGAATGGCCGCGAGAGGCTGCCCCGATCCCGGAACGGTTCCGCGGGCATATCATGCTGAGAAAAAATGAGGAAACGGGTCTTTCAAAGTGTATTGCCTGTGGCTCATGTGTGCGTGCCTGCCCTTCAAATTGTATCCAGGTGAAAGGAGCAAAACCCGAAGGAGCAAAAAAGAAAGCGCCCATACTGTTTCAGCTCGATTTTACCAAATGTTCTCTTTGTGGACTCTGCGTGGAAAGCTGTCCGGTGGATGCGATTACTTTTTCCCGCAATTACGCACTTGCAGGACCGTCATCAGAACCATTTGCCACCATGAACCTGCTTGCAGGGCTTGCATCTCCATTTAGAGAGGAATCCAATGAGCTTTGAACGATTTGCACTCGATATCTATGCACTGTCTTTTGGCTTATTACTGATTCAGCTGGTGATTGGTGCAATAATGGCGGTACGTGCACATAGCCTGGTGCACTGTTTTCTTGGTCTGGTTATGACGCTTGTAAGCGTAGCAGGCTTGTATTATTTCCTTGGAAGCCCACTGCTGGCAGTTATGCAGATTATGATTTATGTGGGTGCCGTTTGTGTGGCCATCGCTTTTGGTTTGTCGCTCACCAGAAAATCGGGTGAAGAAGGTACGCGGAAATATGGACTTGCTGTTCTTGTACCGCCTTTTATTACTTGTGCCATGCTTGGCTCCGTACTTCTTGGCCTTTCTGAACGAGAGTGGGTCGGTTACCCTAAAAAGATAGATGAATCACCAATTGGAGAGTTATTGCTTGGAGAATATCTTCTGCCTTTTGAGGTTATTTCCATCCTGCTGACCATTGCGGTTATAGGCGCTATCAGTGTGGCAATTATTAAACGTGACTAGAAGTTTGGCCGAAAATAGGCATTTTGGAGTCTGCGCTGCCTGGCCAAAATCGAAGAATTTTCCCCAAATAAGCATAGTCATATGTGTGATGTTGTGAGTATTATTTTTTGATAATTCTGAAGAGTTTGGGCAGGTAGCGAGGAACGAGGCTCCGAAAGGACATTCTCGAACAGCCTCTTAGGACGCTGTAGGGAATGTTGCTTTCCTTTTAGTGCCTTACTCCTGAAAAGCTGTAATAAAAAACAAGAAAATCGAAGTGTTTCAAACTCAAATTATTAGCATAAGCAACAAGGCACTTACTCGCGGTTTATCCGCGTTAGAAGCAATAAAATGGAGAACTTGAATACATGGATTTTTTGCACAGTCTGCCCAATAATTTACTGATCTATGTGATTGTAGCCCATCTGCTGTTTGGTATTGGTCTGCATGGCATGATGTTCAGGAAGACCCTGATTGGTATCCTCATCTCGCTCGAATTACTTATTCAGGGTGTGGGGATCAATGTTATGGCCTTTGGGACATTCTTACACGTAGATCCTTTGGCAGCAAGAGTTATGACTCTTTTTTTGCTGGGTATCGGAGCGGCGGAAGCAGCACTTTTCCTCGGAATCGCAGTGGCAGTATTTCGTAATTGCCGTACGATTTCCATAGATAAACTGACACAGTTGAAGGGATAATGGAAGAAGCAACGATTAATTCAATAGTGCCGCTGCTTGCGGCACTAACCCCCATAGCGGCGGCTCTTCTTATTCCGCTTTGCAGGGACGATGAGAATAAGCGGGAAAGGGTCTCTGTGGTAGCAGCAGTAATTACTTTTCTTCTGGTGGCTTCCATGCTGCCCAAGGTAATGAGTGGTTTGGTTATTCGCTGTGACCTGACGGAAATTCTGCCCGGTTTTGCGGTGGGCTTCAGGGTGGATGGTTTTGGTATGCTCTTTGCCACAGTCTCTTCCTTCCTCTGGATTTTTACCACTTTTTATTCCATAGGGTATATGCGTGGTCTTGATGAACATGCTCAAACCAGGTATTTTACCTGTTTTGCCTTGACTCTTGGCTCTGCCATTGGTGTTGCATTCTCCGGCACTCTTTTTACGCTCTATCTTTGCTATGAGTTGGTGTCAATCTTCACGTATCCTCTGGTCATGCATCATGAAGATGAAGAAGGACAACAAGGGGCAAGAAAGTACCTTGTGTATCTTATGGGTGCCGGGAAACTCTTCTTCCTCCCAGCCCTGGTGTTAACCTATATCCTGGCAGGGAACCTTGATTTTGGCCCACAGGCAATTTTAAATGGCGATGCCAATCATACCGTGTTGATTGTTCTGTTCGTGTTATTTCTTGCAGGACTTGCAAAGGCAGGGCTTATGCCTTTTCACTCATGGTTGCCTTCTGCAATGGTGGCGCCAACTCCGGTGTCGGCTCTACTCCATGCCGTGGCAGTGGTGAAGGTTGGTGTTTTCTGTGTGGGACGAGTGATTTTTAATGTTTTCGGGCCAGAACTTATGCAGAGCCTACACCTGGTTATGCCGACAGCATACTTTGCGTCCGCAACCATCTTGATTGCCTCCATGATTGCCTTAACTCAAAACAATCTTAAAGCGAGGCTTGCTTTTTCCACAATCAGTCAGCTTGCCTATATTACGCTCGGTTTTGCGCTTGTATCAGTAAGTGGAATCACTGGTGGAGCTATTCATATTGCCAACCATGCCTTTTCCAAGATAACGCTCTTCTATTGTGCCGGTGCCATCTTTGTAGCCACCGGAAAGAAGTATGTGGACCAGCTTGCGGGAATTGGACGCCTAATGCCGTTCACCATGACCGCCTTTACCATTGGCGCTTTTTCCATGATTGGTGTACCAGGTACTGCTGGATTTATCTCTAAATGGTTTCTTGGGCTTGGGGCTTTGGATAATAATTCAATGTTGCTTCTGGTTTTGTTGCTGACCAGTTCACTCCTTAACGCAGGCTATTTTCTACCGGTAATTTACACAGCATTTTTTAAGAAATATGCAGATGAAGATGCGCATCTGCAAGAGGCAAAACCTGCCATGGTCATCCCGCTTACCGTAACTGCTGTTATTACAGTTCTATTGGGTATTTTTCCGGGACCATTGTTACAATTAATAAAGGGGGTAATAGGCTAATGATAGTACAGATTATCACCTGGCTCCGTGATCGTATGATGCTGGTTAAAGCTTTTTGTATTGCGGTACTCGCTTTACTTCTTATCGGAGATCTTTTTGTACCGCGACCCCATCCTCACTTTCTAGGGGATATCATTCCAGGATTCTGGGCAGGTTTTGGCTTTATTGCCTGTGCAGTAATCATAATCGGTTCTAAATGGTTGGGAACGGCCTTTCTTTTCCGTCCAGATACTTATTACGACGATATTGAGCAGGATAGAAAAACATCCCCGTCACAACAGAAAAACCAGTCTACAGGTGAGATGAAATGATAGAATCTCTACACTCGGGCAGCTTCTTTTTTCACCCGGCCCTGCTGTTCTTTTTGGGCGCCTGTGTGCTGCCCTTTTTAAAAGGAACTACCAGGAACATTTTTTTGATTGTCCTGCCGCTGACCTCTTTAGTTGTGGTCATGTTTCTCGGCTATGGCTCCTATGCTCATGTTGAGATTGCAGGAGTCGATATTGTCTTTGGCCGGGTCGACAGACTCTCACTCGTATTTGCGCATATCTTCTGTCTAATGGCAGTGATTGGCTCTCTTTTTGGTATGCATCTTAAGGAAAACTGGCAGCATATTGCAGCCTGGGGCTATGTTGGTTCTGCTCTTGGATGTGTTTTTGCCGGAGACTACCTCAGCCTGTTTCTTTTTTGGGAAGGCTTGATGGTTACTTCTGTCTGCCTTATCTGGCTGCGTGGCAAAGAGGAATCACTGCGCGCAGGCTTCCGTTATGTCATGGTGCATACCTTTGGTGGCTTGTCGCTCCTTGCCGGAATCTTTGTTTTATACTATCAAACCGGTGATATCAGCTTTGGCGCAATGCCCGAAGGTGTTGGGCTTGCCGCATGGCTTATCATGATCGGCTTTTTGTTGAACGCAGCAGTTCCGCCACTACATGCCTGGCTACCCGATGCTTATGGAAGTGCAACCGTAGTTGGATCTGTTTTCATGTGTGCTTACACTACAAAGACTGCTGTTTATGCGCTTGCCAGAACTTTTGCAGGTCATGAAATTTTGATTCCGCTTGGTGTTGCCATGGCACTTTATGGTGTCGTGTATGCGGTACTGGAAAATGATGCACGGCGTCTACTTTCTTACCATATTATCAGCCAGGTTGGATATATGGTTGCAGGGGTAGGAATTGGAACAGAAATGGCCATAAACGGTGTTTGTGCACATGCCTATGCTCATATTCTCTATAAATCACTGCTTTTTATGGGGGTCGGGAGTGTAATTGCAGTTACTGGCCGCTCCAAATTTTCCGAACTTGGCGGGTTGTGGAAATATATGCCATGGACCTTTGTTTTCACACTCATTGGGGGGCTATCAATTTCCGCTTTCCCTTTCTTTTCCGGTTTTATCTCAAAGTCCATGATTATTGCTGGTGCCATGGAAGACCATCTGATGTGGGCAGGTTTATTGCTAACCCTTGCCTCAGCTGGAACTTTTCTTCATACAGGGCTCAAGGTACCATACTTTATCTGGTTTAATCGTGAAGAACCACTTTTTGAACCACCGAAGAGTGAGGCACCGTGGAATATGCTGGCAGCCATGGCCATTGGCTCATATTTTTGCATCATGCTGGGTTGTAATCCGAGCTTTCTGTACAACATGCTGCCGTATCCGGTGAATTACCATCCGTATACTCCTGCTCATATTATGGAGTCGTACCAGATTTTGCTCTTTACAATGCTCGGATTCTTCCTTCTTTTAGGAAAGCTGAAACCAAAAGCACTGGTTGGTCTTGATATTGACTGGTTTTACCGGAGAGGTGGCGTTTATTTCATGGCGTTTTGCCGTAACGTGCCGGCAGCCATTGACAATGGATTTGTTACCAAACTCCATAAGACTTTCTTTTTACCGCTGCTTCGGCTCGGTGCTAATTTTTCCAACTGGAATGATCAGAAAGTGGTTGATGGATTTGTGGATGGCTCGGCAAACCGGGTACTCCGCCTCAGCCATTACCTGAGATATATTGCACAGCCCGGCTCCATGTCTAAATATCTTGCCGGAATGTTGACATTTCTGGCCGGTATCGTGGTTGCAGCAGTTACACTGGCCTTATTGTAAGAGTCATTTCTGAATGAACAGTATTTGTAAATGATAATCATTAAATCAACGGACTCGTTAACCATAGACTACTTATAATAATGGAACTCTTATTACACCCGAATACGCTGAACACTCATCTGCTCAGCCTGATAATTTTTTTGCCAGTAGCTAGTGCTCTGGTACTGGCAATCATTCGTGATGACAATGCAGCGAAGTTCTTCAGTCTGCTGGTTACCTCAGTGGTATTGATTCTGTCAGTCCCGCTTTATACTCGTTTTGATCCCTCACTTCTTGGGTTTCAGTTTGTGGAACAACACCCTTGGGTGAAAAGTGCCGGGTTGTCGTATTTTCTGGGAATTGACGGTATCAGTCTTCCCATGATTCTCCTGACAACTCTGTTTGGCCCGATTGTGGTTCTTTGTTCCTGGAACTATATCAAAATCAGAGTTAAGTCATTTCTGGCCTGTCTGCTTCTTACACAAGGGATTATGGTTGGTGTTTTTGCAGCACTGGATGTGATGCTCTTTTACTTTTTCTTTGAAGCCCTCCTGATACCCATGTTTTTGATGATTGCAGTTTGGGGCGGTCCAAGAAGAATGTATGCCGCTGTTAAGTTTGTTCTCTATACCCTTGGGGGATCAATATTCCTCTTACTTGCCCTCATCGCTTTGTACCTGAAAGCTGATACTTTCAGCCTTCCGGTTATTATGGGCATGTCGATTAGCCCGCAAATGCAATTTTGGCTCTTCCTGGGATTTCTGGCTGCCTTTGCAGTTAAGGTTCCCATGGTGCCTGTGCATACCTGGCTTCCGGCTGCCCATGTTGAGGCACCCACTGCAGGTTCTGTAATTCTTGCCTCAATTTTGTTGAAGATGGGAACCTATGGTCTGCTGCGCTTTAATCTGACGCTTGCTCCAGTGGCCAGTGTTCAATTGGCACCGGTGATGATTCTCTTGTCAATAGTTGCCATTCTTTATGGCGGGTTTCTTGCTCTTGCGCAGACAGATGTAAAAAAACTTATTGCATATAGTTCAGTGGCTCATATGGGTTTTGTAACCCTTGGTATATTTAGTCTGGGTATGAAAGGGAATCAAGGTGCCATGTTACAGATGGTCTTTCATGGATTGACCACAGGCGGTCTGTTTTTGCTTGCTGGTATGCTTTATGAGAGGACTCACTCACGAGATCTTGAAGTAAATGCCGGAATGGCAAGACTGATGCCAGGTTTTGCTTTTTTCCTTGGCATCTTCTCACTTTCCTCCCTTGGTTTTCCCGGGACGGCAAGTTTTGTAGGTGAGTTTCTTTGTTTGACAGCAGCATTTGAGCTGGATTACAGAGTTGGAGTCTGGGTTATTCCTGGCGCACTTCTTGCTGCGGCTTATATGTTCAGGATGTTTTTGAAATTGACCTGGGATGCAAAAGGAGACAAAAGCCTGGCAATTGATATTGGCTTTAGAGAGTGGGTTTGTCTCGGTCCATTGGCCGTATTAATACTGGTATTTGGATTTAATCCGGCTCCCATAATGGAGGTCATGAATCCGGCTCTTGAAACTATGTTGTCAAGACTTCCTGCAGAACAGGCTACGGGCCTGATTGCATCCATACAGGGACTGGTTCAGTCGGTCTTAAACTGATACCTTACCAGCCTTGTTTATAAAGGTACTTGTAAGAACTACCTGAAAATTTATGTTATTTTTTAATTATACTGTAAAAACAGCTAATTTGATTGTTTTTATGTTTTGACAGGAGAAGGGCGTGCTTGTAATACAAACGATTTTACCTGAAATTGTCATTGGCTGTGCAGCGGCATTCTTTTTTGGCTGCAGCTTAATGGGCGTAGAAAAAGATATGCCACGCTATGCTGTGGGCTGGGCTGTTCTTGGCCTGGTAGCTGCACTGATAAGTTTTAACGGCAATGCTGAATTACTTCATGGAGCGTATAAAATTGACCGTTTTAGTCGATTCTTTGCTCTGTGTATTAGTGCAGCGTTTCTGGTTTTTATGATAATTACGGTCAAGCTGGAGGAAATTGAAAAATCTCTGCGAACTGATTTTTATTTCTTTATCACCATTTCCACCCTTGGAATAATGATGGTGACCGGCGCCACTGAACTGTTGACTCTTTTTATTGCACTTGAAATATCCTCCTATCCGCTTTATGTCATTACATCGTATCGGAAGGGGATGGGGTTTCAGTTTGAGGCATCAGCCAAATATCTTGTTTTTGGTGTGGTTTCCACAGGGTTGATGGTGTATGGAATCAGTTATCTGTATGGTGCTCTTGGTTCTACCTTTATCGGTGATATGATTGTGGCATTACCGTCCCACCTCTATGATCCTCTTACACTCGTTGGGGTTATTCTGTTTATGGCAGGAATCTTCTATAAAGTTGCTGCCTTTCCGTTTCATTTCTGGGCACCGGATGTCTATTCGGGCGCACCTGTTGAAGTGGTGACCTTTATTGCAAGTATGCCAAAACTTGCCGCCGTGGCATTACTTGCACGGGTTGGTGGCACTTTCATGGATTTTGAAGTACTTGCACCGGCACTTGCTCTGCTTGCGGTATTGTCTATGACAGCTGGTAATCTTTTGGCACTTGCTCAGAAGGAATTAAAACGTCTATTGGCTTATTCGGCTGTTTCCCATGCCGGTTATATTCTACTTGGTGTTCTTGCAGCAGAAAAAGGTGGTTTGAATGCAGCGATGTTTTATGGCGCAGTCTATGCTCTGATGTCATTGACGGCGTTTCTCGTTGCTGTGCAACTCGTTTCAAAGGGAAAGAATGATATTCCCCTGACAGATCTTCGTGGCTTATGGCGTCGTGCACCGCTTCTGGCAGTGGTCTTTACAATTGCCCTTGTTTCGCTTGCAGGATTGCCACCGACGGCCGGTTTTACAGGGAAATTGCTCTTGCTCACTGCGGCATGGAAGGCTGGTTGGTTCTGGACGGTTGTGTTTGGGGTGCTGAACTCGCTCCTGGGTATGTTTGTCTACTTAAATGTCATAAGGGTGAGTCTGGTTGATGATCAGGCAGGAGAAGCCTCCATTGTCAGTGGCCCTCTTTTGCAGACAACAGCCACAATATTGGGCTTTGGTATACTGTTTCTGGGGGTTCTCCCTAATGGTCTCCTGGCCATGGCCCGAAGGGCTCTTGCAGCCCTGCTCTATGTTTAACGACTAAGGAGCTGTCCGGAAAAAAACTTGAACATCTCGTAAATCTGAGCACGATATTGTCCAACGTATTTCCGGACGGCTCCTAATACCTGGAAAATAGAGAATTGTGATTTACCTTTTAACTGAATCGCAGTGAAGATATGGTGTGTATGGTATCCCTGCTGTTTCAGTTGAAAGTTGGGGGTTGCCGATAGTGTTTATGGCCAACTCTGTCACCATGTTAAGTTAATTGAAGTCATACTTATGCTCTTCTTCTCAAACAGTTGTGTGACTGACTGCAGTGATTTGTATTGCCAGGAGGATACACCATAAGTTCGAGCCGGTAAACTGGCCCAACGCGTTAAAAAAAATCTGTTCTAATCAGCCAGTAAAAACTGGAGACTTTTCTCTATGATTCGATGACCGTTTTTGGTCAGGATTGACTCAGGGTGAAACTGAAATCCAATAAAGTTTCGAGATCGAATAGCATGGATTTCACCAGTTTTCCAGTCAGATGATATTTGCAGATTATTGTGGTCTTTGGAGTGCTTGCCAACAAAAGTATTGTAAAACCCAACGATTTCCTTTTTCCCGAAAAGGTTAATTTGCATCTGAATACCCTGAAGGGGTACTTGTTTTTTGACCACTGTGAACCCAAGTTGCCGGCAGAGAATCTGGTGTCCAAGGCAGATAAAGATTGATTTTTTATTGCCTTTAAGAAGATCTCTGGCGATGTCCATATTGATTTGAATCTTTTCTGAATCCTCATCGTTGGGATTGCCGGGGCCAGGTCCTAGAATAGTGATTGCTGAATCATCCTGTGTTACCTTATAACTACTGAAATGCTCAATGTGAGTGATAACACCGAAGGCGTGTAGCAGGTGTCGCAGCATATAGACAAAATCATCCCCGTTATGAATAATTGTGATTTTGAGCGGTTTTTTATTCTGCCCAAGTGTCAGGTTTTGTTCCTGCTGAAAAAACCAGAAATTAGAAAGATCTTGATTGCGCTGTACCAGCGTCTCAATAATCTCATCATCGTTATACAACTTTTGTAGCATTGGGTCTTTGGCCGGACCCCTCTGGTGCGGAACAATACTGCTGACCAGAGCCATTGCTTTGAACTCCGTTTCCTGTACTTCTTCCGATGGAACAGAATCCCTGACCAAAGTAGCTCCAACACTGAAAGATAAGTTACCGCTCAGATCAATTTCTGCGGTTCGAATGGTGATTGGCGAATCCAGGAAATCATTTCCATCCTTATCCCTGCCAACCAGCATCATAGCACTGCCATAATAGCGTCTTGAACCGGAGGAGTATTTCTGTATAATATTACAGGCATTTTCCAGAGGGCTTCCCACCACAGTGGCCGCATACATCGAATCTTTAAAAAGCTCAAAAATATCTTTACTGCTCTTTCCTGTCAGCAGATACTCGGAGTGGATTAACCTGGACATTTCTTTCAGTATCGGGCCAACAATGATTCCTCCCTGATCACACATTTTGGCCATCATTTTCAGCTCCTCATCCACAACCATGAAAAGTTCATTAATTTCTTTCGGATCTCTCAAAAAGGCCAGCAGTTCCTTTTTGAAATCCTTTCGTAGCTGAGGTTTATTACTTTTTCGAAAAGTTCCACTTATGGGGTTCATTTTCACATGGCCTTTTCCAGCGTATAAATGGCGTTCCGGGGTTGAGCCCACAAAAAAACGTTCACCGTCATAAAATACAAATTTCCAGTACGTGCCGTAATCGTTTTGCAGAAGGGCTTTGAAAATTGTTAGAATATGGTGGGTGGAAAAATCTTCAATGGCTCCGGTTGCATTTCTTGGAATAACAAAGTTTGCCCCTTCGCCGTTACCGATCTCTTTAGTGATGATATCCTGAATAACTGCTTCGTATTCCTGTGAGGACATATCATATTCAATATCCCGTCTAAGTTTGATGGGGATATCGGGGAGCAGCTCAAGCAACTCATCCACAAAAATTTCCTGCTGATCTTCTACGTGGATGGAGAGTATTTTATCCCCCTCGTCGATCACATTGTATCCCCGCTCCTTGATCTGGGAAAAGGGAATCATGCTGATGGTGTCGTAGGTTGTTCCGTCAGGAGCGCTATGCTTGCGGGGAATCTCGTCAATGGTATGCGGTTTTGATGCCGTTCCTGTCAGCACTAGTACCCCGTCCCAGAAGTTTTGACCTGTTTTCTGGCAATTTAATTTTCTATACAGCCTCTGCCATATCCTGATAGATGTATTCTTCTAAACCAAAAAGTAGAGCATCTAGCGCAATTTGGGCATTTTTCTTTTTCTTTGGCCCATCTTCGTTCTCAATGTTGCTTTCAAGTATTTCTTTTGAATGTTGAAGTGCGCTA
>CAMZLK010000103.1 GCA_947311475.1 uncultured Desulfocapsa sp. | reverse complement strand
TTTTGCCCAAACTCTTCAGAATTGTTAAAAAATAATGCTCGCAATATCAATCATATGGCTGCGCTTATTTTCTGAAAATTCTTCGATTTTGAACAAAATGTCTATTCTCGGACAAGCTCCTAGGAGCTTTCCTGTAGTTTATCTGCGTTAATATGGATGTTTACATATGCATTACGGAGCTAAAGCGACTCGTTCTGCACAGGATTTAACAGCTTACCGATCTTTTCAATCTCAACTTCCACCTGGTCTCCGTGTTTAATGGGGCCAACACCACTAGGGGTGCCGGTTATAATAATGTCGCCAGGTTCCATTGTGAAGTTTCTGGAAATATATGCTATGAGTTCGGGAATTTTGAAGATCATTTGTCTGGTGTTCGACTGCTGTACAATTTTACCGTTGAGGCGGCAACAGATGTCAAGGTTTTGTGGATCACCAATTTCTTCCGGCGTTACAATAACCGGACCGATGGGGCCAAATGTGTCCAGAGACTTGCCACGAAACCAGCCGGATTTATCAGTACGTTGCAGGTTTCTCTGGCTGACGTCATTAAAACAGGTAAAACCCAAGACATGTAGCAATGCATCTTTTTTATCAATATTCTTGATCCGGTCTTTGAGGATAATTGCAAGTTCAGCCTCATAGTCTGTCCGACAGTTGTCAAACCCATAATCATCAAGAAAGGAGGGCAGGAGAATCGGATCCCCAGGTCCAATTAAAACATTGGGCGTTTTTGGAAACAGTACCGGTTCCGTTGGAATTGCATCGGTGAAATTTTGTACATTTACCGATTGGCTTTCCTTGATGTGTTCAAGATAGTTCAGACCAAGGGCAATGATTTTGCTTGGTTTGATTTCGACCGGTTGTCCATTTATGGTTGGCAATACTATCGACATGGTTTATTCCTGTATGTTGTTTTGAGATAAGTACTTCAGTACTGTCCCATGGATCATGAAGAACTTGCAAAAAATCTTTTATCTTTTTCGTTACTGCAACTTTTTTCACTTTTCAACCTGGTACGCAGAAAAGAGAGGAAGGCTCTGTGCCTCGAACAGGAAGGTTTTTTCAAGTCCATCCGTGTTTTTTAATTTAACTGCTGGCTCCAGGCTGAAGAATCTTTTTTTGCGCAATACAGAGATACATCTCCTCATACCTGTCTGCAGCCTTTTCCCAGGTATATTCTTCAGCACTGGTTCGTGCATTAGCGCCGATCTTTGCACGGAGTTTCTCGTTCATGAGGCTTTTTAAAATGGCTGTCAGTTCTTTTGGTTTTGTAAAGACAAATCCGTCGTTGCCATGGGAGATAACTGCCGAGGCACCTGCAGACTGATTCACCACCACCGGTAATCCGCATGCCATTCCTTCAAGTACTGTCATGCCAAATGCTTCGGACAGTGATGGCAGTACAACCACATCGGCCATGGCGTAGTAATTTCTTACGTCTTCTTCTGCAAAGCCTTCAAAGTGTACTCTGTCTTCTATTCCGGACTGTTCAGCTAGTTTCTTGTAATGCTCATAGCGTTCACCTTTCCCAACAACAAAAAGCCTCATATCCTCGCCAATTGCAGGAATGAGGTTATCAAGTCCTTTTCGTCTGAACTCTGAGCCAACAAAAAGGACGACAGTTTCTTTTTCCCCGATATTTTTGTTCTTTCGTAAGGTTAATCGATTGGATTGTATCCAGTCGGCATCGAATACATCAGTGTCAACTCCCGGGGGGATGACTACAACATTTTGTTTACGTTGGTAATGTTTCTCAATATCTTCCCGAATTACATCAGACACGGCAACAAGCCATGGACTTCGCATCTTACGTTTTTCCATCCACAGGTAAATCCAGCTCCGTAAACTTAAATATCGCTGATCAAGCCTTCGGATAAAAGAATACTTGGATAAACCGCTTATGTAAGAAAAAGTGTGAATGGTAAAAAGGTCATGATTCCAACCGTTTTCATGGGAATGGACAACGTCAAACGCCATTCCTCGCAGCAGCCTGGCTGATTCTACGGCAAAGGAGCGTGAATTTAATACGCTTGAAAAATTCCACTTATTAGGGACGGGATGAAAATGCATGCCTTTGGATTGATCATCATCCTTGAAGAGTGCAAAAAGATGTACTTCGTGGCCCCTGTCCCGCATTCTGCGACCAATCTCAACCGCGTAGCGTTCTGCTCCACCTGCGGTAGTAAAGCTCTGGATGATGATTGCGATTTTTAATTTTTTAAAGGTCATTTTAGTCTTGATAAACTCGTAAAAAGGTTAAAATCCCGATGGCTAAGTAGATAGCGCAGACTTCGAAAAACTTCATATGCGAGGCGCACATTTTTTGTTTAATTACGACGTACCAGGGTACGTCGTAATTAAACAAAAAATGCAGCAACGAAGCGGGTGGAGAGTTTTTACGACACCATCAGTCTTGTGTGGTTATGGGATAGAAGTAATAGCAGCCCCGACATTTTCGTTATGATCGAAATAATTATCCCAGATGCTATCTAAAATTTGATTACATTCCTTAATTGGTTTAACGACGATATTGCCGTTGCGTTTTTCAACGAGATTTAGTCTTACTAATTTATTAATGGCATCATTTACCTCAAAATCTATCGAGCAATCAAGTTTTTCCTGAAACCACGTTTCAATAACCTGATCCAGAGATTCCATATTCATACCTTTATTTTCTGTCAGGAGGAAATAGGAGGCAAGCATGGCTTCTTTAAATTCTTCTTCTTCGGCTGCATCTACAAGGTGGTGAAAAACCCCCTGGTTATTATCCAGATTTTTA
>CAMZLK010000102.1 GCA_947311475.1 uncultured Desulfocapsa sp. | reverse complement strand
CTTCTAAGCCGTAGGTCGCAGGTTCGAACCCTGCTTGGCGTACCAGTTAAATCAGGGGGTTAGTTCTTTAAGGGCTAACCCCTTATCTTTGAGCGAGTGTGGATTTGTGTGAGACTTTTTCTTCCAGCCTCATAAATATCCAATGCAATTCGCTCTGCATTTCCAATACTGTGTAAATAGATTTCAGTTGCAGCCCGGTTTTCATGACCAAGGACTTTTGGGATGTTTCCGGTGGGAACATTGTTGAACAATTTGATATCGTCACGGATTTTCATGGCAAAGAAAGAGCCCCTAATTTTTTCAGTGATCGTTGTTCCGATTCTGCATAGCTGACTGTTTTCTCGGTCATCTTGATCAAAACCTTGTACGCTTTCTTACGCCCTTTAGCATTCTTGGCATTCATGATCTCCAACCGCCGCCGCTTGTTGCTTAGGATATGATTCATGAAAGAAAACCGCAGGCCGAACAGGTGCTCTTTTGCCCGGTTCAAGATTCTGGTTAAAACCCGCACGGAATCCCACAACAACTCAGAGTCAAACGGGGCATGGATGTTTGATTCAACGATAGTGCAGTCTATACGTACTTTACGCCCCTTCTCAACATCTTTGTCCATCGCGTATTGGAGAAGGGCAATATTGACCTCCCAGGTAGCAGCAGTGATCATCTTAATATTGCCATTCAGGGTGGATTTGGCATAAGTCTCTCCAAAACTGAATTTGCAGAACGTTCTGTATGCTCTGGAATCCTCCAGATGAAAGGCAAGCTATTCATAGCTGAATCCTTCCATTTGCTTGATGATAGCTGCACGGACAATCTGTTCCACTGTCATGCCGTTGGCGCCGACGTTATGCTCTGCTTGACCAAGATCTTGTGCCACCAGTTCATATATGTTAATATTTGCACATAGGATACCACTGATCTTTTCCAATTCTTTTACTTTAGGGTGGATCGTGGACGCTTCAGGTAGCGGAAGCTGCTTTTTGTGTGTTTTTCGCACTTGACTTGACTTCGTTGTTTTTGTTTAGTAAAAACGGCTGGTTGCTGTTTTGCTTATAATAAATTTAACGAAAAAGTTCATCCTGTTTTTATGGTTTTTCACCGTAAAATCAAATTGTTATTTGGGGCTGTACGGACACTAGCTATATAAGACTATTCGTGAGTAAAATATCGTTTCAAGAAAAACCCCTGACAGCTATCCTCTTCTAAAGAGGCATTGCCCATGGACGAAGAGGTTGGCTCTCCTGATGCCGATATTCCCGCAATTCCTCGAGTTCTACCTCCTCTGATAACTTCGCAGAGTTGTATGCCATTTTCACTTGCAGCCACAGGCTGATTGTTAGAAGGTGACTTTATTCCACTAATTCCGCCAATTCCACGTTGCAGTGCAGTATCTCCTAGAAATACGGTTGCGCAGGTATTTAAAGGTTCCTGGACTGGCACGTCAAGAGCCAACAGGGCGAGTTCTTCAGTCCCTATAGTTTCATCAAGGTAAAAGCCTTGACCGTCCTTTCCTGGAATCCGATAGGTTGTAGCAGGTGCAACTGGATTACCTTGGGTCAAATATTTTGAATTAGGGAAGAGCAGAACAACTTTGCCACTTGAATCCTTCTGACAAACATAGGCATATTGTTTTTTATCTGTATGAAAGGAAATAGAGTAATTAGAGTTAGAGGTCAACGTGTCACCATCACTGACGATTTCCTGTTGCCCATTCCGATGGCGAATAATTTGTAATGTTGCCGGTCTACCCTGAAGAGTCATATCCACCTCCTCCAGAGTGTTTTTGATAACAACTCTTCGGTTGATCCGGCGTGCACTTTCATCAATATTTTCCACTGCCGGGACACTCTCACCATACCATTCTACTGCAAACTGTTCAGGGGAAAGGTTAGTATAGCTGGTTAGGAAATCGGCCACTGCATAGGCACGCCGTTTGGATAATTCCAGGTTATTGGCTGGAGAGCCCAAGTCACAGGTATGTCCCTCAATACTGAATTTAAAATTATTTAACGTATTATCCTGCAATGCCTTGGTTACTTCGCGTAGCTGTCTTATCGCTTCAGGTTGTAACGTGGCACTGTTCAGAGCAAATTGAAATTGTAATGCTACTTGTGGTTCTGACTGCTCAGCAGGAATCTCAACAGTCTCATGAAGTTTGGCAATCCCTCCGGGTCCACGGGATAGCGGAGGTGCTTGGTGTTTTTCCGGTGGTCGTAAGGCAGATATAATATCAGACGCTGGCATAACAGCCCAAACATTTGTAACCATCCATCCTAAACTCAAGCATAAAGCCAATAGGCTCAATACACTGTTTCTAAGTTTCATTTTCTTTACTCCTTATTACCTATTGATGATTGAAAGAAAAAATATACAATTTATTTTTGCTTAACTTTTGAACACGATTCATCTGCACTGTTTGCATACTGCCTTTTCCTTTCAGCAAATAGCTGTTACCTGGTTGAGTCGTGCTGATGGTGTCCTTGGTGGCCAGGTAGTGCTGTAATTCTTTTTCAATTCCCTGTTTTTGCTGATCGGAAATGTCTCTATTAAGCTGATGAATTGCCAGTTCTATTTTTTGATCAACCTCGGTGGTGGAATAAAAATAGATCTGCTCCATACCCTTTCGCTGATCCAAAAAGAAATAATTATTCCCACCGGGAAATTCATAGGTTATGCTTCCACGTATGGGATTGCTAAGGCCATCGTTTCTATTGGTATGGGGAAAAATGGGAAAGAGTCTTCCGGCACTGTCTCGTTGAAAGACATAGAGATAACAATCCTGTTCCGGTTCCACAATAACCTTATATCTGTCCCCTGATCTGAGCTTGCCACCAGAAATCAATACTACCTCGCCCATCTTTCCTGGTCGGTAAATAACTGCGGTATGTAAACCAAGGGCTGGTTGAATGGTTTGCTTTTTAGGTTTTACCTGGGGCGTTTGTGAAATTACTGGTTCGGGTGCAGGCGCAGGAACTGCCTCCGGTGTCTGGGTAGATTCTGGTTCTGGAGGAGTAACCGGAGGCATAACTGATACCAGGCGTGATAAATCCAATGGTTTATTAAGATAAAGGTAACTATACAAGGCAGGGCCAGCTACAGCAGGAGCATTGCAGTTACTTTTGGATGTTATATCTATAATGGCTCGGGTTGTAATATTGTCGATAATTCCAGTGGCTTGCACTGTGGAGTAGCCATGGTCTTGAAGAAGAACCTGTATTGCGTGAATACCATCTGCCTGCGGCACCCTTAAATAAATATCCTCCAATGATTTTTCGACAAAAGGGTCAGGTAAGGCTCCTGGTAGGCATCT
The DNA here is from genome assembly GCA_947311475.1 of uncultured Desulfocapsa sp. Lineage (GTDB taxonomy): Bacteria > Desulfobacterota > Desulfobulbia > Desulfobulbales > Desulfocapsaceae > Desulfocapsa. The sequence continues at coordinate 46,403 of CAMZLK010000102.1, read as the reverse complement.
CCAGTAAGGGAGGTTAAGATATTTTCCCAGAACTTGCAAAACACTCATATCTACCAAGGCGCGAATAGCCTCATGCTTACCCTGGGTTATTTTTCTAGAACGGTTAAAACCAAAACCGGAACCCATTACCTGAAAGACAAAATTATAGCCCCCCTTAATTGATTTAATATCCACTTCCAGAGTTGAATTTATCTTTGGCAAACTTAAATCATTGGCATAATCTAACAAACCCATGTCGAGGGCCAGACTTGAAAAATTATTTGTTGTTTCACCTCCTCCACCAACCGTCCCCTCATTACCATTATGAGATCCTGTTATGTCAGTATTAAATCCAGTATCGAAGCTGTCCTTTTTTTCATCACACTGAGTAATGGCAGCATTGATGGCAAGTGTTGGAACTATCTGATTAGTTGACATTCCAAATTGACCAAGTAACATTTTCTTGTATTCTATGTATAAAGGATCTTGGGGATTATAGTGAAAATACCTGATTCTCCAACCAAGTTTGTTAACGGCAGTTGCAACCATCTGGGTAATATCCTGCGGAAGATTAGCACAAGCCGTCTTGTTTCTGACTGGTTTGCCAAATAAAATAAGTGGTGTTTCCGGTTGCTGATAAATTTCCAGCATGGTGCTGAATTTTTCCAAAGCTTTAGAATATTCGCTTGTGTTTGATTCTGGTTCAGGAGGTTTCTGAGCCTCTTGTATTTGCTTGGTGCTTAATCCTGAACAGGAAGAAAGCAGCATTACTAAAATTATGGCTGTGAGTGTATGTAATGTTTTCATGAAATTACCTTATTGAATATAGTATGTTCAATGGCCAGGAAGTCAGTAATGTAAACGGCCATTACTAATTACAACCACATTTACTTTTTTCAAATGTTTATTACCTCCAGAAACCCGCCCAATGGAGATTTTTTTCTTTTTGCCAAATGAACTATGATTTAACCTGTAGCTTCCTTTCATATCAACAGCGACATTAAGCTCACGTATCCTACTGTTTTTTTGTAACTTGACAGCACCAATCTCAGTTGCCTGGTTACCAAGTCGAGTATTGTTATGTTCCGTATATATATACTTAGTCCGGCCATTATTAGTGAAATTACGTTGAGCCATCTGCTTGATGTGAATAGCCTGGTAATGGCTGTTTCCTGACCTGTATTCAGCATTAGCCGGTTGAGCAAACCAGCATCCAAATACTGAAAGTATTGTTAGAAATAGTAGTACATTTTTCATTATTCCAATCCTTATTTAATATGAGATAAAAGGTAGCAAAGTATGCTCTCTAACCTGTTTATCGTCATAACAATAATAGCGGCTCACTTTTTTTTATTATTTTTTGTCGTCCATGAAAAAACGTCCAGCTTGTGCAATTGATAGAATCCAAATGAACCCTCTGGCGTAATAAAAGCCGATCGAGCAAGCGTACCTTGTTGTCTTCATTACTCTGATTCTCACGCAAACCATCGGCCAATGCCTCTATGTCATGGGCTTGCCAGGGCGAGGACAGAAGATAGATGATTTCCCTGGACTGCTTCGGGTCTGTTGTGCCCAATTCATCCAGAAAAATCCATCTCTCATCTCCGGCAGGTATAGTTAAAGGCCACTGCCATTGCCTGACAGGATTTACAGTTCCAAATTGATTACTGGGGAAAAGCTGTGTTAAGCTGCCCTTGGAGTCTACTTGAAAAAGATAGATATACAGGGAGCCAGGTGGCGTGTCTGCCTGGATATGCAACCGATAGTAATCGTTATGGGTCAAACTGGGAGGATCTTCTTTCGAATCAAAGGCAACTTCATTTTTGCTTCCGTCAGCCAGTACATACTCCATCTTGCTCCTGACTAAAACCGGAGTTGTAAGTTGTTGACGTAAAGTTCGTAATTCCCGATCATCCTGACTTGCTTCTGTGAGTAAAAAATCTGAGATTAAAGAAAAATTCCCATGTTCAAGTGCATTACGAATATCTTCTATTTTGATTTTATGCTCAGGCTTGTCTGCCTTTTTGGGAAGCAAGACAGGGGGGGCAGGTTGTTCCAAAGGAACCAAACCATACTCCTGAAATGCAGAGATAAGATATGGTTTACCCGCAACTCCGGCAACGCCAAAAAGCAAAAGCAAGAGCAAGTAAAATCTCACTTTGCTATGCTTTTGTTTGCCATCAGCCGGTGGGATAAAAAGAAAATTCAATAGCTCGGGCAGGCCATCAGCCGGAATCTTTAAAACAGTTTTCGTATTCAGGCAGGACATATTGCAGATTTCATTCCCACCCATCCGTACAACCTGGACTTCACTGTTCTCGCACATTCTCTGTGCTTTCGAATCAAGGTTGGCAAGCGGCACAATAAACAGCTTGTCTCCATTCCTCTTGTCAAGAAAGGCTGCGAGTTTTAATGCAAAACCGGTAGGATCGACATCCATAAGATGTGGTCCGCTACCATCCACCTGAATAACTCCTGTGCACCAGATATCGGTTACCGGTGTGTGTTTTATTTTTCGTGCTCGCAGAATATGGGCCAGAAACCAGGCAAGATCAAGAGAATCACCCTGGTAGGTTTCTTCCAGGTTATCCTGTTGATGATACAAATTTTTGGCGGAATCATACGATTCAGCAGCCAGTAACTGAACCGCTCGTTTCAAGTTACTTTTATTAGGAGTAAGCGGTGCGCCCTGCACCTCATTGTACGTGGAGTCAACTTTCTCACCATCTGCAAACACAGTATAGCGACCGCAACCGATGAATGTTTTCTTCCTCGGTAGAACATTAGGATAGGCAAAGTGAAAGGTCATGGATTACTCAATAACAATAATGGCAATTGCCCATTTTCTAGTTGAAGGGTTAAAGCCGAGTTCACTGCTTACAATACGTTTTTTACCCTCAAGTTCAGTTCCCAAATCAATTTCCACTAATACCTTGCTGCTCTCCGGGTCAATAAATCTGGCCCAAAGCCTGGATGGCTGCATCAGGTTGGCCTGCCAGGTAAGATCAATACAGGGCTGCCCTTCCTTTTCTTCCTGCCAGTGACAACTGAGATTAATATATTCGCCATAATCCATTTCAAAACTGGTAGACTGCTCCTCCACATCTGCAGCAGTAACAGCCTCTCCGGCGTACATTGGCTGCCATAACGGCGAGGCCCAGGAAACCATGCTTTCTTTTATCTGTGAAATAAAAGAGGATATTTCTTTTGTTGCCCGGTTTTTTGCAGTTCGGCGAATCATGGCTGTTATTTTCTTTTTACCGGGACGGCCAAGGGCTTGGGACAGAGCAGTCTCAGGATCGTGCTCAAGCACTTCATTCCAGAAATACTGGTCAGCTTCCAGCCGCATGACTACCATTTGGCAGGCTTCACATTCAGTAATATGGCTGAAGACGATTTCCATTTTTTCCGCAGCAAGTTCTCCACTACTATATTCTGTTAAAATATTCAAATCTGGACAACCAGCTCCAGGTCTCGCATCTCTGAATGTCCGGCGGGCGCTTTCAAGAATATTTGTAAAAGTATGTTTTTCTTTCATAATCGCAACCTTTGGTAGTTTTGATACTGTTTTTTTACTTCTCTATAATACCTATCGTAAGAATTATAAAAGCAGCTCAAAAAAAAGTATTACCATGATGAACTCGTAAAAAGATCAAAACAGGATGGACTTGTAAAAAGCTTCATACTTGAGGTACTGAAATTTATAATATATTCAGCATACTAAGGCACATCACAAAGATTATAAATTTGCAGTAACGAAGAAGATGAAGAGTTTTTACGAGCCCATCAAAATTAATAAATGTCGTTCCACCTGAGATTGAGGGAGCCTGTATTCTTTCTGGAAACTCATTTTAACCTGCCTGGAATTTTGACTCTGCTCCCAGACAGAAAGCTCTTCCTGCCACTTTGGGCCTTTCATGCAGATAACCTGTACTCCTCTCTTCATAAAACGGCTTGTCATATCCAAAAACACTTTTACGTCACTCACAGCACGGCTGGTGATATGGGTAAAACTTCCATCTGATGCTAATCTCGTTTCATCTTCAACTCTGCAATCGAGAATGGCAACATCCTTAAGGCTCAGGGTTCTTGTTATATGCGAGAGAAATGCGACCCGCTTTTGACGAGGTTCAACAAGAGTGAGTTCCAGTTCAGGTTTAGCAACCTTACAGACAAGTCCTGGAAAACCGGCACCTGTACCAATATCCAGGAGGTGTGCCTGATCACCAGTCAGGAGCGGCAATAGAGTAAGAGAATCCAGGAAATGTTTTTCAAGAATGTCATTGTCAGTTGCCTTCCTGGCGATGAGATTTATTTTTTTACTCCAACGTTTTAGCTCTTTAAAATAAATATACAGTCTGTCAAACGTTTCGTTGTCAAGCCCTGGAAGTTCCAAGACATTACAGCCTTGACGCAGGCCTGTTATAAAATCAAAATCTCTTCGCACACTGCCTACCTGTCTTTTAATCGCTCTGTTACAGAGGCCGCATGGGCCGTCAAACCTTCAAGGTTTGCAAGGAGACGAATATCGTCACCATCTTCCTCTAAAGCCTGCTTTGAATAACTGATAATAGAACTTTTCTTTAAAAAAGTTTCAACACCCAGTGCAGACGAATATCTGGCGGTTCCCATGGTTGGAAGCACATGATTTGGCCCTGCGATATAATCTCCTGCTGCCTCCGGGGTATGGTGTCCAAGAAAGATTGCTCCGGCATGCCGAATCTGCGGTAAAATCCCCCAGGGATCATTTACCATCAGTTCAAGGTGCTCTATTGCAATGTCATTGGCAATATTTATTGCCTCTTCCAGATCTTCTGCAATAAGAATCACACCACGATCCTGCAGTGCTTTTATGGCTATTTCAGAACGGTTGAGATTCTTAAGCTGTCTCTCAAGTTCTGCAGGAACATCTCTTGCCAATTGTTCTTCAGTTGTCACAACAACAGCCAGTGCCATGGGATCATGCTCAGCCTGAGCCAGCATGTCAGCTGCTACGTGGGCAACCCTTGCACTCTCATCAGCAACAATTAATACCTCTGATGGCCCGGCTATCATATCAATACGCAGCATGCCGGAAACCTGGGATTTGGCCTCTGTTACAAATTGATTGCCAGGCCCGACAATGGCATCGACGGCAGGGATACTATCGGTGCCATAGGCAAGGGCCGCGATTCCCCATGCAGATCCTGCTTTAAAGATGTCCACGATACCAATTTCCTGGGCAGCCACCAACAAATGAGGGCTGACTTTCCCCTCCTTGTTAGGAGGAGTGAGCATCACCCGTTGTTCAACTCCTGCAATTCCAGCTGGAATGCCATTCATAAGAACAGAAGAAACAAGTGGGGTAGAGCCGCCCTGCCCGCCTGGAACATACAATCCTGCAGCATCAACAGGACGTACCATTCGTCCTACGATGGTTCCGTTGTCGCGAGTCTGCATCCAGGAGTCTTCCATTTCCCGTTCGTGAAAAATCTGAATACGTTCGATGGCTTTTGCAAGCGTTGCAAGAAAGGCATCATCAACAAGCTCATACGCCTCTTTTAGCTCGGCAGTTGAAACTTTAAGATTTTCAACAGTGAGATTCGGGGCATCAAATTTTCGCGTATACTCAAGAACCGCTTCATCTCCTCTGCTTTTCACCTGTTCGATAATATCTGTAACCAGATCACGACAGTTGTTTTCAGCAGGTTGAAAACGGGAAAGAAGAGATTGAAGACATTTTTCCCCTTCAGGACTCCTGGTGTTTAATGGTTTTATTAGCATGGTATTTATTAGGTTGGATTAAGCTGATGCTCTTATTTTTTTCCCCAGTGGATTCCAATGGTTCCCATCATAAACTTCTTATAATTAACGTTTAAAAAACCAGCCGCTTTAAAAATATCTGCCAGTTCCTCCGCTGTATGAAAATCCATTGTTGATCCGGTCAAATAACTATATGCAGCTTCATCACTGGCGATGCAACGACCAAGTAAGGGAATGCCAAAACGAAAATAGAAGCGGATAAAGGGATACAAAAGATTCTTTTCAGGGGGAGTTGTATCAAGGCAAACCACACGGCCGCCAGGTTTTAACACCCTGTATATTTCTTTTAAAACAACAAGGCTGTCATCAACATTTCTGAGTAAATATCCAAAAGTTACAGACTCAAAAGTATTATCTTTATAGGGCAGATTATTTGCATCACTGGCCTGCCAGTCAATTGCCTGATTGGAAAATCTTTTTCTGGCCTCACTCAACATGTTGAGTGAAAAATCAGCTCCTAAGTGCTTACCATCAGGAAATTGCTTTTCCATGAGTGATGCGATATCTCCTGTTCCTGTGGCAAGATCAAGTACCCAGCCATCTCCCGGATTCCCTGCCTGTTCTACAACAAAACGCCGCCAGCCCTGATCCTGCCCCATTGTCATAACCCGGTTCATCAGGTCATAGCTTGGAGCAATATCATCAAACATTTTCTGTACACCGGGGCCCTTACTCACAGCTTTCCCCCACATTCATTATTCTTCCTAACATGGTGCAAAACCAGGGGTTCGTGGAAAAGGTATTACTTCTCGAATATTACTCATACCGGTTGCAAACTGGACAAGCCTCTCAAAACCTAAACCGAAACCTGCGTGGGGTACGGTTCCATAACGTCTCAAATCCAGATACCAGTCATACTCTTCAAGGTTAATTCCAGCATCGGTCATTCGCCTGCTGAGAACATCGAGCCTCTCTTCACGCTGCGAGCCACCAACTATCTCACCAATACCGGGAACCAGAATATCCATGGCCGCAACAGTTTTTCCATCGTCACTGAGCCTCATATAAAAAGGTTTAATGGATGAGGGATAATCGGTAACAATCACAGGGCATTTATACAATTTTTCTGTGAGATAGCGTTCATGCTCAGACTGCAGATCAATCCCCCATTCCACAGGATATTCAAAAATCTCCTTCACTTTGCTCAATTCGTTCACAGCAGCAGTATAGGTCATATGAACGAAATCCTTTTCAACAACATCCTGTAATTTGCTCACTAAACCTTTTTCGATGAACTTATTAAAAAGAGCAAGATCTTCTTCACAATTATCGAGCGCATCCTGCAAAACAAATTTTAACAAATCCGTTGCAAGTTCCATATTACAATCAAGATCACAGAATGCCATTTCAGGCTCAATCATCCAAAACTCTGCAAGATGGCGACTGGTGTTTGAGTTTTCCGCACGAAAAGTGGGCCCGAAAGTATAGACCTGACCAAGTGCCTGGGCGTATACCTCAGCCTGAAGCTGACCACTCACAGTGAGCCCTGCCTGCAGACCAAAAAAAGGTTTATCTTCCTTTTCGCCACTTGCGCGAACCTGAAACATTTCACCGGCACCTTCACAATCACTGGTGGTAATAATGGGTGTATGGATCTGTACAAAATCCCGTTCCTGGAAAAATCGCTGTACAGCAAAGGAAAGTCTGGATCGCACCCGGGTGACAGCGCCGAGGGCATTGGTGCGCGGGCGGAGATGACTGATTGAACGGAGAAATTCCAGGGAATGACGTTTTTTCTGGAGGGGATAACTTTCGGGATCTGCCCAGCCGACAACTTCCAGCGATTCGGCATGCAACTCAACATCCTGTCCTTTGGCTGGAGATTCCTGTAATGTACCTGTAATCACGACACTGCAGCCAGCACTTAGTTTTATTATCTCAGTATCGTAATTTGTAAGTTGTTTATCTGCAATAATCTGGAGATTGGCAAGGCAGGAACCATCATTTACCTCAAGAAAGGAAAAGGCTCCCGTATCACGCCGGGTTCGTATCCAGCCTTTAACCGTCATCTCTGTATCGACTTTTTTTTGTTTCAGCAGTGTTTGTATTCGTTTAAGCATTAGGCTTTTCCATTATAATAAAACAATACCAGCTCTCCGTTCCCGGAAAGATTCTGCTGCGAAGTAGCACTGATTTCAGCAAGATGAGCCCCAACAACAGAACATTTTATTGTGAGTAAAAAGAATATTTCAGCCACTGATTCAGAAAGTGTCTCAAAATTTCCCTGCCCTTTTGAAATTATCAGATCCGCTTCATCAAAGGCCTGCAATACTTCATCCGAACAGCTGTCCAGTGGTGTTCCCGGACAACTTGTACCATTTTCCATAACATGGGCAATTGTATCAATTCCACAAGCTTTTGCGTCGGCAAGGAGTGCATCATTAATAATCGGCCCACTTTTCACAACAACCGTAACGTTAAGCCCCATAGCCACAAGTTCGCGGACAACCAGGGAATCATACACGATCTCACCGGAGTTATCAGCCAGATAAAGTACTTTCGCTCCCTTTTCAAGTGTTCTCAATTCTTGTAGAAGAATCTCGCTGTGATCAACGGCAAATGGAGCTTTTAAACAGCGTTCCATGGCAGCACCCACATCAAAACTGTGCATGGCGCCATAATCAATTATATTCCCGCCTATTGCAATGCGAAGGGCAGTTGCCAAGGGATCACTGCTGACTGAGACCTCTTTTTGAAACTGTGGAAGTACCGCCAGGGCCTGCTCGTTTGACTGTTGTTTAATCTCAAGGTAAGGATCGGCACAGGCAGTAACCTCGGATATGACTCCATACACCGCCACAGAGTTCTCCGGCGGGGTTCGTTCCATATCCATGGCACCAATGAGTTCGGACACCCGCTGCATTGCTTCCAGATGCAGAGACTCTTTATCTGTGGCCACACGGGAAACCTGTAAAGTCTGCCGTAAATAACAAGCCATACATTCAAGTGCAGTTTTCACAACATATACCCTTCACGTACATTTTTCATGGATGCAAACAATGATGCTTTTGCTCCTGGTATCTGCCTGTATATATCCTGTAACATCTCCTGCACCTTTTCCCGCCTGGTATCGCCTGCCAATGGACACAGATTACTCACGGCTGTAATCCCCAACTTCTCTGCTATTTCGACGATCTCTGATTTTTCAACATAGGCCAGCGGCCGAATTACAGACAGCCTGCCGGAAAACAGGTTCTGCCTGGGAACCATGGTTGATATATTTCCACTATAGAACATATTTATAAACAGAGTTTCCAACAAATCATCCTTGTGATGACCAAAGGCAATCTTATTACATTTGAACTGGCTGGCAAGATCAAAAAGCTGTTTCCGCCGCAATTTGGAACAACTAAAACAATTTCGATCTTTCTCCTGCAGGGGAAGACTTTTTTCCACATAAAGATTCAGACCAAGCTCTTGCATCTGCTCAAGTACCTGTTCCACAGGGCTTGGCGTATTCATTTCATCACTCCATATGTCCATATCTATATGAACCGCGTGTAATTCATAGGTCACAGGAGCTTTTTTCAACCAATCGTTTAGCAGCCATGCAAGCACCAGACTATCTATTCCACCGGACACAGCAACCAGCACGTGATCACCAGTACTCAACATGGAATAATCATGCATGGCCTGTCCGATACGTTTATTTGTCTGTTGAGAAAGCATCACCTGATAAAAACACACAAAGAGAGCAAAAGAAAACAAGAAAAAAACAGCAGAAACAAAAATGGCTGCAACATTGGATCAAATCCGAATATCACAGCCATGGGACAGCACAAAAAATCAGTACAATACAGCTATTCAGTATCTTCCTTATTAAAGTAAGGAAACTCCTGAAAGCGGCTCTTCAAACCGTCACGCCCCAACTCCTGGACAGTAAGCCACTTGAACCCGCGCTTTTGGGCTTTGTTAAAGGAAAAGATATCATCAAAGAGCGCTTTCTGGCTCTCATTGTAGGAGGTACTCCAAAAAACGACTCCATGTTCAACAGAAACGAGATCCATGGAGAAGGCGACCGATGCTGGAGTTTCAATGGACATTTCGCTACCAACACGATCTCGATATCTGCTCAATGTAGTTTCAAGAACAGCTCCGCAACCTGTTGCACTGCCAATATCACGAACCTGCTGTATTCTGCCCCCCCAGGGATTACCAAGTATTGCATCGAGTCTATTTTCGGTAAGCAGCTTAAATTCGCTACGACCTCCAAGCTCATCAACCATTACCGAATCAAAAAAGACAGTACCATCGATTAGATTCTTTTTCTGCGCTGCAGAGAGGCTACCTTTTTTTTCCACAGGAATGCCCGTTGGCAACACGGCGACACAAGTTAATTCGGGCAAGGGCCCAATTTCTTTTGTATCGTCATAAAAGGAAGAACAAGCAGATAAAGGAAGAAGTGCAAAACCGATTACAAAGAGAATCTTTCTCATATAAAACCTCGTCATTACAATAGCATAAAACCCCAATCACCCCAGACAGATACAATCATATATGCCTGAATAATTAAAGTACACCTTTTGATGATAATGTGCCACTGAGACCATCCAGTTTAGCGGTGGCCTGCCGCATTGCCCGGGCAAGCCCTTTAAAAACAGCCTCTATTATGTGGTGACTGTTAACTCCGTGAATCAGATCAACGTGCAGTGTCACCCCGGCATGCTGTGCAAAGGCTCGAATAAATTCAAGAGCCAGAGCCGTATCAAATGTTCCAAGCTTTTGATCGGGTACGGCTGCCTTATAATGGACATAAGGACGATTGGAAACATCCACTACCACACGCACCAGCGTTTCATCCATGGGTAAATAGCAAAGTCCATATCGTGCAATTCCCCCCTTATCACCAAGGGCTGATGCAAATGCCTGTCCCAGACAAATCCCTATATCTTCAACTGTGTGGTGATCATCAACGTCAGTATCCCCTGTAGCCTTGACTGTGAGATCAAAAAATCCGTGTACTCCAAACAAGGTCAACATGTGATTCAGGAAAGGTACACCACAGTTGATATCTGTGAGACCACTGCCATCAATAGCAAGCATTAATTTGATATCGGTTTCCTTAGTCTTTCGCTGTATAGAGCCTTGTCTCTTTTTTTCTTCACCCATGGGCGACCTCATCCGCTAAAAAAAATAATTGAATTAAGATAACACCATAGCACACGTTCCATATCTAAGACTATCATTATTTACATTTCATACTGGACTCTTTTTTGATTCCCTGATAGATTAGTCTTTTACACTATGATTCTTGCGAGAAAAAAACAAGAACATATGAGAGTGCCATAAAATCAATGCGTTACAATAGTAACAAGGCACTTACTTGCAGTTTATCTGCGATAGTTCAATTTTTCTATTGACAAGCAGTACCATTCATGAGTATTTTGAATGCCGTTTTGTCTAAATATGAGCGGGAATAACTCAGTGGTAGAGTGCAACCTTGCCAAGGTTGACGTCGCGAGTTCGAATCTCGTTTCCCGCTCCATTACAACAGTTCAAAAAGGTTCGACATTGTTCGGGCCTTTTTTTATTATTATTTGCATCATCCCCTAAAGGACAAGAGAAGAACATGAAAACCTATCTTACTCCGGTCGATGAGATCGAAAAAAAATGGCACCATGTGAATGCCGAAGGTAAGATTCTTGGTCGCCTGGCCACAGAGATTGCAATTCGCCTGCGTGGCAAGCATAAGCCAAGCTTCTCCAACTTCATTGACAACGGAGATTTTGTGGTTGTAACCAATGCCGACAAGATTCGTCTTACTGGTAGAAAATGGGATCAAAAAAAGTATTATCACCATACTGGTTATATTGGCAGCATGAAAGAAATAACTGCCAAAGAGCTGCTGGTTAAGCACCCTACTGATGTTTTGTTTAAAGCAGTTAAGGGAATGCTTCCAAAAAACAAACTGGGACGTCAACAACTGAAGAAGTTGAAGCTTTTTGCTGGTCCTGAGCATACTCACGCGGCACAAATGCCTGCTGATTTAGATATATAATAAAGATAGAATTTACGGAGATATTAAATCATGGCTCAAGATCGTTTTTACGCCACAGGAAAAAGAAAAACTGCTGTCGCAAAAGTATGGCTCACACCGGGAACCGGAAAGTTTTTAGTTAATAAAATGACTCCGGAAGATTACTTTGGTAAAACCTTCAAAATTCATAAACTTGATAAGCCATTCAAAGTAACAGATACCTTTGAAAACTTTGATGTTATGGCCACACTCCTTGGTGGCGGAAAGTCTGCCCAGGTTGACGCATTGACCCATGGTATTTCCCGGGCACTTCTTGAAGTAAATATAGACAACAGAACCACCCTGAAAAAATCAGGTCTTCTTACCCGTGACCCTCGTATGAAAGAGCGTAAGAAATACGGTCAGAAAGGCGCCCGCGCCAAATTTCAGTTTTCTAAACGCTAATCTGTTTTACTGCGGTTTTGTTTTTCTCCACTTCTTCCGGAGAATAAATAATAGCGCTTTTATAACAGGCAGTTGTATAAAGGGAATAACAGGTGACTGTTATTCCCTTTTTTTATTCAAATTTCTCACCAGGAAAGTGCCATGTTACGTGTTGCCATTATTGGAGCCTCCGGCTACACCGGGGTAGAGCTTGCCCGTATCCTTTGTAACCACCCAGAATTTGAACTTACAGCGGCAACCTCCCGTCAATATGCGGGCAAACCGCTATCAGTTGTGTTCCCGAACCTTTTAGGGAAAACTGATCTGGTATGTGAAAATCTCTCCATCGATGAACTCTGTAACCGTGCTGACCTCTTTTTTGCGGCAGTTCCACACAAAACAGCCATGGACCTTGTTCCCCAGCTGCTAAAGGAAGGTAAAAAAGTCGTCGATTTATCAGCTGATTATCGTTTACGCGATGTAGCTACCTACGAAGAATGGTACCAGGAGCACTCCTCACCTGAATTCATCAAAGAAGCTGCTTATGGATTACCTGAACTCTACCGGGAACAGATACAAAAAGCGCGTCTTGTTGCAAATCCAGGCTGTTATCCAACATCTGTTGTACTTGGCCTCGCCCCACTGTTACAGGAAGGCTTGATTGATCCAGACACTATTATTGTTGACTCAAAATCCGGCACCACAGGAGCCGGGCGGGCAGCCAATGTCGGTACGCTATTTTGTGAAGTGCATGATGGTTTTAAAGCTTATAAAGTAGGTGGAACCCATCGGCATCTTCCTGAAATCGAGCAGGAATTGAGTGCCTTAAATAAAGATAAGGTAACGATATCATTTACGCCGCATCTGCTTCCCATTGCCCGGGGAATATTAAGTACCAGTTACGCAAATCTTACATCTCCTGTTTCGGAAAATGATTTACGTAAATTGTATTCGAATATGTACGAGATGGAACCCTTTGTTCGGCTACTTCCAGAAGGTTCGTTTCCTGCGACACAGCATGTTAGAGGATCAAACTTCTGTGACATCGGCTATGCGATAGATAAACGAGCAAATAGAATAATTGTCGTCACCGCAATAGATAATATTGTTAAAGGTGCAGCAGGCCAAGCTGTACATAACATGAATTTAATGTGCGGAATTGAAGAAAGCACAGGACTTGGAGGAGCTCCATTCTTCCCCTGATCGTTTTATGCCATGCCTAATCTAAAAGTAACAATTGCCTTTGATGGCACAGATTTCAGCGGCTGGCAAAAACAATTAAACGCTCCTACCATTCAAGGGGAACTCGAACGTGTTCTTGGAACAATCACAAATAATTCTGTTGTACTTCATGGAGCTGGCAGAACCGACGCAGGTGTTCATGCACTTGGAATGGTTGCCAGCTTCGAAACAGAATCTCGGATATCACAAAGTGACCTTCTAAGAGGTGCAAACTCTATCCTTCCTCCTTCCATACGTATTCTTAATATACAAGTTGCTGATCCTGATTTTCATGCCCGCTTTTCAACTACCTCGAAAACGTATTTTTACGATATTGATACTGGAGCAATCCAATCTCCCATTTCCCGTTTGTATGCAACTCATATCCCTCAGGATTTAACAACAGATACAATGAAACAATGCCTTAATTTACTAGTTGGCACCCATGACTTTGCAAGTTTTGAGGCATCAGGTTCACGGGACAAAAGCATTACCACCGGACGCGGCAGTGTCCGATCTTTGCACGAAGCTGTTCTAAACACCATTGACAACAATAAACTGCAGTTTGTATTCACCGGTGACGGTTTTCTACGTCATATGGTACGTAATATTGTAGGGACAGTGCTTGAAGTTGGGAAAGGAAGAAAAACAGTAGAAGAGTTTAAACTAATTCTTGAAGCCAAAGATCGCACCACAGCCAGCGCAACAGCACCAGCCCGCGGACTCTTTCTAAAAGAAGTGCATTACAAAACAAACCCGGAAGCATGAGTGTTTCCAGGTGCGGCAGGTTCGCTCGATTGCCCTCTAACCGCAATAGTTTTTCCTATGCGGTAGAGGCAATCGTGAGCGAAGATGCTGTGCCTGGGAACACTCACCCCATGGCACTCGCTACAGCGGCACATACATACTCAATATTAGTGGTGGTTAACCCTGCCAGGTTAATCCTACCCCCGCCAACCACATAAATATTATTATTTTTTCTAAGGCTCATCACCACTTCATCGGACCAGCCGCTGAAAGAAAACATTCCACGTTGTTTCTCGATAAATGAAAAATCACCAGCCACACCCTGCGCAGCAAGACCTGCAACCAAAGCTTTCCGCATGTTTACAATCCGATCACGCATATCAGAAAGCTCTTCAAGCCACATTGCATGTAACTCGGGAGTATCAAGGATCATTGTTGCCACAAGCCCGCCATGTGCAGGAGGGTTCGAATAGTTGGTACGCACAACTGTTTTAAGATGGCTCAAGGCCACACTTGCTTCATCCGCATTTTGGGTTATAACGCTGATAGCTCCCGTTCGTTCGTTATAGAGCCCAAAGTTTTTGGAAAATGAGCTTGCCACCAGAAAATCACAACCAGCTCTTGCAAATTGCTCCACAGCAAACCGATCTTCGTCCACTCCGTCACCAAAACCCTGATAGGCAAAATCAAGAAAAGGGATCCATCCCTTTGCTGCGGCTAGAGTTGCAACCTTTTCCCACTGTTCTCCAACTAAATCCACGCCACTCGGATTGTGGCAGCAAGTATGGAGCACAACAATATCTCCAGCTGGAACAGTCTCAAAATCAGCCATCATTTTATCAAAATCAAGATCTCTGCTCTCAGAGTTGTAATATGCATATTGTGTAATTTCAAAACCCGCTGTACCAAATATTCCATTATGATTGGCCCAAGTGGGAGAACTCACCCACACTTTGACATTAGGTGTGAACTTATGGAGAAGATCTGCACCCACTCGTAAGGCACCTGTTCCACCAGGCGCATGGATGGTTGCAGCACGATTGGAAGAAATCACTTCACCATCAGAACCAAAAATCAGACGCTGCACAGCTGCTGCATAAGCAGGATCCCCAGATATGGGGAGATAACTTTTAGTAGTCTGTTTTTCGAGCAATATTTTTTCAGCTGCCTTCACGCAACGCAGAACCGGTGTATTTCCTGCTTCGTCCTTATATACTCCGACACCAAGATTTACCTTTTGCGGATTTTGATCTTTTTTGAATTCTTCGGTCAAGCCCAGAATTGAATCCGGAGGAGCAGGCTGAATTGATTTCCACATGTCATTCTTCCTTATATTAGTAGAGAATAAAAACCTTCCAAATACGATTATTCATTAGTGCCTTACTCCTGAAAAGCTGTAATAAAAAACAAGAAAATCAAAAGTGATAAACTCCTAAAAGGGTACAATCCCGATGGCTAAGTAGATAGCGCAGACTTCGAAAAGCTCCATATGCGAGGCGCACATTTTTTGTTTAATTTCGGCGTACTAAGGTACGTTGAAATTAAACAAAAATGTAGCAACGAAGCAGATGAAGCAGATGAAGAATTTTTACGACGCGATCAAAAGTGTTTCAAACTCAAATTATGAGCATAAGCAACAAGGCACTTACTTGCGGTTTATCCGCGTTAGTTATCTAAATTGGTTGATAACAAGTCCTAAATATAGTGCAAGCTTTTTTTTGAACAAACCAGCTAACGCAGGTAACTGTAAGTAAATGCCTCGAAGGGCTCCCTTCGTTCACTACCTGTTTTTTATTGCAGAAATTATAACATACGGCACTAATCACAAAAAAAATCCGATTATGGCCATTCCATAATCGGGATAAATAAAACACAAACAGATACATAACTTTCTTAAATTATTTGTTCTGAACAGAGTTTTTTGCAAGCAGTGACTGAAGTTTCCATGGAGACGAAAGGCAGGCGCGAGATTGGGAACAAGTAGACATAATATCACAAAAGGCGAGAAATTCCGCCAAAGCATCATTCATCTTTAAATGTTTTCTTGAAATAACCTGAAGCTTCCTTTTCATATCAACCCCTTCAAACTGAAGGGTTTTAAGCCAGCCATGCTCAACTTCCCGGCAAACAGTAAGAGAAGAAAGGCAGGCGAGCCCGACTCCTGACTCAACAGCCTTTTTAATTGACTCAGGATGACCCATTTCCATAATCACATTAATCTGATCAAGGTAGCCTTTCATTTTTTCTTTAAAAATAGCAACAGTCCCTGACCCCTCTTCACGCATAATCCATCTGGTGTTGGTGAAATCAGTCTTCACGTCAAAGACTTGCTTATGAGACAAGGGATCTGTGGGGCCCGCAATAACAACAAGCTCATCCTCAAACCAGAGCCGTTTGACAGTATCAGGATTATTTACATGCCCTTCAACAAACCCAACCTCTACCTTGCCATCAAGCACCAGACTTTCAGCATATCTTGTGTGATGCACCAGCAAATTGATATGGACCTGAGGGTGCATCCGCTTAAAGGCCCCGATGAGATACGGAAGGATATAATCACCAATAGTAGTTGAGGCCACCACATTAATCCGCCCATGCAACGTGTCGTTTTTTTCCGACATGATATTCTCAACATTACCAACCTGGCAAAGAATCTCTTTTGATAGAGGAAGCAAATATCTTCCACGCTCGTTGAGAAGCAAGCTGCGACCATGCCTGTCAAAAAGGGAACCACCCAACTGATTCTCAAGCTCGGCGAGAGCCATACTCACTGCAGATTGAGTAACAAACAGCTTCTTACTGGCTTTTGTTACCTGAGCGGTTTCTGCAACAGCAATGAAAATTTCAAGTTGTCTTAATGTGATTGACATACAATAAAAGCCCTTAGTTCAAATTTTTTGATAATATATATCGTTTTTATTAATTAGGGATTTTTAAACATATCATTTATAACCTTTTTCTCAATACTTTTCCTTTAGTCCCCGTATTTTTGTGACATCACCTAACATATTTATGACCACACAGCACCGGGAAGTGCCAATGAATTACTATTCATTTTTTTAATTGACAAGTAAAACTAATTTAATTAATAAGTTCAACTTATGTAATTGTATCAGAAGGACTTCCACTCAACTGCAAGAGGTTTTTTAGATGGAGCTTCAATTTTCTGATTTTCTCTACCGTGACAATATCTTATGGGTCACAGCTTTCACTATTGGCGGAACGATATTTGCCATAGGGCCAATCATTATTGTTTATCTCCTGATGCCAAGAGGCACCAGACAATTCAACAGAAAAACCAGCCAGCCAGTTGAATGTGGTATGGAACCAATTGGTGATTCCTGGATCCGATACGGTTCAGTCTTTTTCCTTTACGCATTAATTTTTCTCGCATTTGATGTTGATGTCCTCTTTCTCTTTCCCGTGGCGCTTGCCTACAATGGTCAAGAGCTACTGGATCTTGGGATAGTTTACCGGGATTTCGTTGAAGTTGTCCTTTTTGTTGGAATCTTATCACTCGCAATTGTCTACGCATGGATCAAGGGAGTCTTTAAGTGGGAACGCAGAACGTACCGTCACCGTTAGAACCAATACCCTCGTCAGTTGTTCAATTTGCTGCTGCCGACAAACTCATTAATCTGGGTCGGGCAAACTCATTCTGGCCTCTTACCTTTGGTATCGCCTGTTGTGCCATTGAAATGATGGCCACAGGTTGTGCCAGATTTGACATGTCTCGTTTCGGAGCTGAGGTGTTTCGCCCCTCCCCAAGGCAATCTGATGTGATGATTGTTGCGGGAACGGTTACTAAAAAAATGATGCCGGGCATCAAGGTTCTTTATGATCAGATGCCGGAACCCAAGTGGGTAATTGCACTTGGTAATTGTGCAATTTCCGGTGGCCCCTTTGCCTTTGAAGGCCAATATTCCATTGTACTTGGAGCTGACCAGTTCCTTCCCGTTGATATTTACATTCCTGGCTGCCCGCCGCGGCCTGAGGCACTTCTTGAGGGAATCCTCAAACTGGAAAACAAGGTATCCGGGTGGGATCGCTGGAAAGATCCTGAAGCCAAGGCTTAAAGGGGACACAACTAATGACAAACGAAAATGTGAAACAGGCACTGCAGGATCTTTTCCCTGCCCCGGAGCCAATTGCTGAAGAACCTGTTGTGGAAGCAGCTGATAAAAATGGGGAAGAGAAAAAAACAGCTAAAAAGAAAGAAGAACCAAGGGAGAACGGCCTCGTTGAAAGAGATCATGCGAAACATGGCTATGACATCGATGTGCAGCTGGATCCCGGCGAGCTTCTTGCCGCTGTGATGATCATTGATAAGGCGGGGTTCTTTCTTGAGAGTATCACTGGAGTGGACTGGATCAAAGAAGATCAACTTGAAGTTGTTTATGATTTTTCCAGATATGATTTTGATACTTATCGCATTGTCATTCGTACCCGCACACCACGTTCTAAGCCCAAAGTTCCTACTATCTCAAAGATTTACTCTGGTGCAAACTGGCACGAACGAGAGACCCATGATTTTTTTGGTATAAAATTTGATGGACATCCACATCTTATCCCCCTGCTCCTCCCTGAAGATGCAGATTTTCATCCCCTCTTAAAGGATTTCAAACCATGAGTGGACCAGTTATTGATATCCAACCGGGTGAGACCTTCACCCTTAACGTTGGCCCGCAACATCCTGCAACCCATGGTGTTCTCCGGGTAAAGATGGAAATGGATGGTGAATATATTATCAAAGCCGAAACGGTACTTGGCTATATCCATCGTATGCATGAGTTGATGGGCGAAAACAGAGCCTATCCACAAGTTCTACCAAATCTAAGTCGTCTTGATTACCTTGGTGCCATGGGATACACCCACGGCCACGTGCTGGCAATTGAACGAGCGGCAGGTATCGAAGTTCCGGAACGCGCTGAATATATTCGTGCCATCATGGTGGAATTAAACAGAGTTGCCTCACATCTCTTCTGGTTTGGTGCCTTTGTCATGGATCTTGGCGGGTTTACTCCCCTGATGTACGCTATTCAGGATCGTGAACATATTCTCGATATGCTTGAAGCTGTCACCGGATCACGCCTCACGTACTGTTATTTCAGATTCGGCGGATTGTACAATGATGTGGATGATGATTTTGTGGATGCCGCAAGAGCCTTCATACCCAGAATGCGTAAATCACTTAAAAAATACGCCGCCCTGGTCACTGGCAACATAATATTTAGAAAACGATTGGAAGATATTGGCCCACTTTCTGCTGAAATGTGTCGCAAGTACGGGGCTACAGGCCCTGTTGCACGTGGTTCCGGGATTGATTTTGATGTACGGAAAAATGAGCCCTACTCGGTCTACCCTGAATTTGATTTTGACGTCCCTGTGTACCACCAGTGCGATTCCATGGCACGCTATAAGGTGCGTATGGATGAAATGGAACAATCGCTTCGCATCATAGAGCAGGGGCTTGATAAATTGCCTGATGGGCCCATAATGCCTAAGAAAAAACCGAAATTAATTAAACCTCCAAAGGGTGACTATTATCAGGCTGTGGAAACGGCAAGAGGCAGTTTTGGTATACGATTAGTAAGCGATGGCACGAAGAATGCGTATCGCTTTAAGCTTCGCTCTCCGACGTATTCCAATATGCATCTTTTTGATGAAGCTTGCGAAGGAATGATGATAATGGATGCTCTGGCCATGATGGGAAGTCTTGATCTGGTTATACCTGAAATTGACCGATAAGGGAGAAGTTGCATGGACTTAACTATTTTAAATGCAGTTGTTGCGGTGGTCATTGCCATTGCATTTGCAGCAGCAAACGCAGCGTATCTTGTACTTGCTGAGCGCAGAGGTGCCGGCCGCATTCAGCGCCGTCCCGGTCCCAATGTCAATTTATTTGGAATATTGCAGCCTCCACTTGATGGTATTAAACTGATGACCAAGCAGCTGGTCATTCCAGGAGGCGCAGATAAAGCACTCTTTCTGGTTGCACCTATTCTTGCCATGGCCCCTGCCATTACAAGCTTTGTTACCATTCCTTTCAGTGACACAATTGTAGCACATTCAATGAATATCGGTGTGCTTATGATCTTTGCCTTTGCATCATTGGGGAGTTTCGCCATTCTTCTTGCCGGCTGGGGGTCACGAAATAAATACAGTGTAATGGCATCTGTTCGAGCTGTCTCCCAGCATATTGCCTACGAAATCCCCATGCTTATCACCGTGACCACCATCGTTATGATGACAGGTACCATGAATCTCAAAGAACTGGCATTGTCTCAATCGGGTGGGATATTACACTGGCATATCATCCCGTCACTCAGCAGCCCCTTAATGCCCGTTTCCTTTCTGATCTTCTTCATCTGCTCGCTCGCTGAGACCAACAGAGCGCCATTTGATCTTGCTGAAGCAGAAAGTGAACTTGTTGCCGGATTCCATACTGAGTACGGCAGTATGGGATTTGGACTCTTTTTCATGGGTGAATACGCCCATATCGTTATCGGAGCAAGCCTCATTACCATTCTTTTCCTTGGTGGCTGGGGATGCCCGCTGGGCCTGTATCCCGGTGTATGGTGGTTCCTCCTGAAAGTCTACCTTCTCATTTTTTCTTTTATATGGATCCGCTGGACATTCCCGCGTACCACCGTTTATGGACTCCTTAATCTGAGCTGGAAGATACTCATTCCCATCTCATTGTTTAACCTGCTGCTCACAGCCGGATTACTGAAGGTATTTTAATATGGGTGCCTATTTTAGCGAAATATTTCTGGGGCTGTATAGCCTGGCTGTAGGACTTTCCATTACCTTTAAGGAGTTCTTCAAACCTGTGGTGACCGTTCCCTATCCCTTCAAAACCCTCAAAATGTGTGACCGTTATCGTGGTCATATTGAGCTGATTGAGAATGAAAATGGTGAACCTAAATGCGTTGCATGCATGATGTGCCAGCGTGGTTGTCCTTCCGGTTGCATCTCCATTACGACCAAAACAGAGACGTACGAAGTGGAAGTCAAAGGGGAGATGAAAACTAAAAAGAAAAAGATCTTAACAGGATACGACCTCAACTTCACGACATGTTCCCTTTGCGGACAGTGCATTGAAAACTGCAAATTCGGAGCCATCGAATTTTCCAAAGAATATAACCTTGCTTCAACCCGCAAGGAAGATTTCCATTTCAACCTTCTCAATCGATTGAAGGAGAGAAACTCATGAACACAACCGACCAGATTTCTTCCGGGATCCTCGGTATCCTCACAACGGATGGTCTCGGCGGGTTTGCCGACGAAGCAGCGGGAATCATTTTTCTTATGATGCTTGCAACCACACTCATTGGCGGAATCATAGCCTTTAATGCTAGGCAACTTATTCATGCAGTACAGGGACTTGCTGTCTGCTTTATTGGAGTAGCTGCAATTTACTACTACCTGAATTCACCTTTTCTGGCAATGATGCAAATGTTGATCTATGTGGGGGCTGTTTGTATCACTATCTCCTTTGCCATTTTGCTTGCCGCCCCTGAAGAGGATAAAAAACAAGGCCCACCAAGTGTATTAAGCGGCCCTTTCGGCATCATCACTGCTGGCATGATCGCTTTCGCCATGGTTAGCCTTGCTCTAAAAACCGAATTCACAATCATGCCAAAAGTCAATATGGGGGACATGAAATTAATAGGTTCTAAATTGCTTACTACCTATTCAATGGTTTTTGAGCTGGTTTCCATTGTTCTACTCATTGCAATTATCGGATCTCTGGTCATTGGCCGTAAAGGAAGGAGTAAATAAATGTCGATTCTCAATCTTCACAACTATCTTAATACCTACCTTGTTCTGGCAGCCCTTCTCTTTGCAATGGGTGTCTATGGCATGGTTTCCCGTAGAACACTTGTCGGAATGCTGATTTCAGCAGAACTGATTCTGGCAGCTGCCTCCATTAACTTTATGGCTTTCAACAGATTCACTGCCCCTGACCCGACGGTGGGACAGATATTTGCTCTTTTTATCATGGCCATTGCTGCCGCCGAAGCTGCCATAGGCCTCAGTATTACCATTGCTGTATATCGAAATTACAAATCAGTCGACATCGAAGATATCGTCGATCTTAAAGGTTAGGAAAGAGGACCCCCTGTCATGGAAATACAAACGGTTCATTCCGTAAAACTTCTCTTCGCGCTTCTTGTTCCACTCTTTGGCACACTTGGTGTTCTGTTTGTGGGCAGAAATGAGAATGTTCGTGAGGGTGTCTCCTCAGGAGCATCAATTATACTTCTGTTGCTTGTGGCTTCAATGCTCCCGGAAGTTCTTGATGGTAAAATTCTTGAATATCGCATGTTCACAGTTCTGGATGGCCTTACTGTAACACTTCGGGCAGATGGGATGTCCATGATTTTTGCACTCGTAGCCTCATCGCTGTGGACCATTGCCGTCTACTACTCATTAGGCTATATGAGGGCACATCAGGAGCATGCACAGACACGCTTTAACGCATGTTTTGCTTTGGCCATCTTTGGAGCCATTGGTGTTGCCTTTTCTGATAATCTTTTTACCATGTATCTGTTTTACGAGGTTGTCTCCGTATGTACCTACCCGCTCGTTGCCCACGCACAGGACAAAGACGGATATGCCGGTGCCCAGAAATACATCGTCTATCTCACGACAACAGCCAAACTCTTCCTGCTGCCGGCTCTTATTCTGATCTACGTTCTCACGGGAACCCTCGACTTTCCCACCAATATCTCGGACGGCCTCTTCACCGAGGGGCTCTCATCCGGTAATATCAAAAACTGGACAGTGATCATGCTGTATGTTTTCTGTCTCTTCGGATTTGCCAAAAATGGTGTCATGCCCTTCCATCACTGGCTGCCTGGTGCCATGGTTGCCCCGACTCCGGTTTCAGCACTGCTCCATGCAGTTGCCGTTGTAAAGGTTGGTGTGTTTTGTACCACCCGTACCATGCTTTATGTTTTCGGCGT
This sequence comes from uncultured Desulfocapsa sp., assembly GCA_947311475.1. Taxonomy (GTDB): domain Bacteria; phylum Desulfobacterota; class Desulfobulbia; order Desulfobulbales; family Desulfocapsaceae; genus Desulfocapsa. The sequence goes on along the minus strand of CAMZLK010000102.1, from coordinate 23,282 downwards.
AGATACCATGCATGCATTAAATCTTGGCATCCCGACTGCTTACTTTGTCGGATTTACGGTAATTGCAGCATCGGTACTGGCACTGTCAAAGAATAACTTAAAAGAACGACTTGCCTATTCCACCATCTCCCAACTCTCTTATATCATCCTTGGCGTAGCACTGCTCACCCCATCCGGAATTGATGGCGGACTCATTCACATTGTGAACCATGCATTTTCCAAGATCACACTCTTCTTCTGTGCCGGTGCCATTATGATTGCCGCACATAAAAAAGATCTCTCAGAAATGGGGGGGCTTGGCAAGACCATGCCAGTTACCTTTGCCTGCTTCTTTATAGCTTCTCTCTCCATGATCGGAGCTCCTCCAGTGGCAGGATTTGTCACAAAATGGAACCTGCTTATAGGTTCCATTGAAGCACATCAGATGGGAATACTCCTCATCCTGATTGCCTCAACCATGCTCAATGTTGGATATTTTGCCCCGGTCACCTATAAAGCATTTTTTGGTAAACGCCCTGAAGGTGAGACATATCAGGGCATCAAGGAGGCTCCGTTATCCATGCTTATCCCCATTGTGATAGCATGTACGATATCAGTGCTGCTTGGAATCTTCCCTAACGTTATGATGAAACTCGTACATGTGGTGACAGGATGATTGTAAATCTTATTGACTATCTTCAAGACCGGTTGCGGTACGTAGCTTACGCCTGCTATGCAGTAATGGCTTTCATACTAATCTGGAGCATGACCGTGGATACGAGCCACGCTCACACTTGGGCTGAAAAAATGATACCGGGATTCTGGGCATTATTCGGCCTTGGCAGCTGTGCCATTATTATCATGGTTGCCAGATGGTATGGCAAAAGCGGGATCCAGGCCCGGGAGGACTATTATGACAAGTAGTTTTATTCACCCGGCGCTCATTATGATAGTGGGCGCCTGTCTGTTGCCAATGGTGAGGGGACCGTTTAGAAAACCATATTTGTTTCTGGTTCCACTGCTGACATTTATTGATGTTATTTATCTGAGTCAACATGCCGGTATCTACGGTGTCTTCCAATTTATGGACTGGCCGCTTACCTTTGGCCGCGTTGACAGATTATCCATGATCTTTGCTTTCATCATGTCACTGATGGCTATCATCGCCACCATTTACGGCATGCATGTGGAAGATGAATGGCAGCATATGGCCGCCTGGTTCTACGTTGCAGGTTCTCTAGGTGCCATTTATGCCGCAGATTACATCACCCTCTTTCTGTTTTGGGAAATGATGGCATTCGCCTCAACCTTTCTCATCTGGGCAAGAAAGGATGAAGAGGCGCTTGCCGCCGGGTATCGCTATATTCTGGTTCATACATTTGGTGGCGTTATTCTCCTGCTTGGTTTTGTACTTCGCTACCAGGCAACGGGAAGTTTAAGTTTTGAACAGCTGAATGTTTCTTCACCAGAACTCTATACCTGGTTGATTATGGCAGGCCTGATGCTGAACGCTGCAGTACCACCACTACACTCCTGGCTGCCCGATGCATATTCAAAAGCCACAGCGATTGGTGCTGTGTTTATGTGCGCCTTTACCACCAAGACTGCTGTTTACACTCTGATCAGAAGCTGCTCCGGCTTTGAAGTCCTCATCTATCTTGGTGTCATCATGGCCATTTACGGTATTATTTATGCGGTAATGGAAAACGATGTCCGTAAGCTTCTTGGCTGGGAGATTGTATCCCAGGTCGGATACATGGTAGCAGGTGTTGGCATTGGAACCACCCTTGCCATAAATGGTGCCTGCGCCCATGCCTTTGCTCATATTCTCTATAAAGGCCTGCTCTTTATGGCAGCTGGTGCAATTCTCACCACCACTGGAAGACAAAAGCTGACTCAACTTGGTGGGCTGTATAAAAAAATGCCTGCAACCATGATCTTCATGCTCATCGGCGGTCTTGCTGTTTCCGGTCTTCCTTTGATGTCTGGATTTATCTCTAAATCCATGATTATCACTGCAGCATTTGAATCACACCTGCTCTGGGCAGGATTTGCCCTCACGTTGGTTTCTTCAGGAACATTCCTGGCAGCGGGCTTGAGACTTCCCTATCTTATTTTCTTCGGAAAAAATAATTGTTCTCAAGAAACATGGGAAAAAGCGGAGGACCCAAGCTGGAACATGCAGCTTGCCATGACCATCGGTGGATTCCTCTGTATCTTTCTTGGCTGCTACACACCTTTTCTGTACAACATGCTTCCACACACTGAAGTCGTTTTTCATCCCTACAATTCCTACCATCTCAGTGAAACTATTCAGATTATGGCCTTCACAGCCTTTGGTTTCTTCATGCTTCGCAAATACGTGATGCCAAAAGAGACCACCAGCCTTGATCTGGACTGGTTCTATCGTATGGGTGGCCGGGCTTTTTTATGGACTGTTCAAAATCCCCTACAGTGGTTTGACAATGTTGTTGGCAGGTTCTACAAATCCGTTGGCATTAACTGTTTGATGATAACTTCTGCCTTCTGGTCATGGTTTGACTGGAATGGAATTGATGGTGTGGTTGATGGAACGGCCCGCTGTGTTCGCGCTATTGGCCGCAGGGTCACCATAGTGTTGCAGCGCGGCGAAATACAACTGACTATTTACTACACGATCTCCTTTGTAGCCGTAATACTTGTAGCCTACGTCTGGTCATAAAAAACTGATATCAAGGAATACTGGAAATGGATAAATTTCTACTCTACAGCAATGAATATCCACATATTCTGAGCACTCTGATCTTCCTGCCTCTGGCCGGAGCAATACTACTGCTCTTTATAAGGAATGAATCTTTTTCACGATACTGGGCGCTCGGTATTACCACATTCACTGCAATCTTATCCATTCCCCTGATAAGCGCGTTTGACAAGACCAGCAGCAAGTTTCAATTTGTTGAGCGGGTTGACTGGATACACTCACTAAACATTCAGTATGTGGTCGGAATTGATGGAATATCCATTCTCCTTATCATGCTGACAACGCTTATTATGCCACTCTGTGTTCTTGCTTCATGGAGTTATATTAAAACACGAGTTCAGGCATTTATGGTCTGTCTCCTCATTATGGAAAGTGCCATGCTTGGTGTGTTTATGGCACTTGATTTTGTTCTCTTCTATATCCTCTGGGAAGCTATGCTGATCCCAATGTATATGCTCATTGCAATCTGGGGTGGACCAAGAAAGATCTATGCATCAGTTAAATTCTTTTTGTATACCCTTGCTGGCTCTGTCATGCTGCTGGTTGCCATCATATGGCTGTACATCCATAATGGATACAGCTTTTTTATCCCGGAAATGATGTGGCATAATTACTCCAGCACTGCGCAAATATTCCTGTTCCTGGCCTTTTTTCTGGCATTTGCCATCAAGGTCCCCATGTTTCCTTTTCACACATGGTTGCCGGCAGCCCACGTTGAAGCACCCACCGCAGGTTCTGTTATACTTGCATCTGTGCTTTTAAAAATGGGCACCTACGGTTTCCTTCGCTTCGCTATCCCCATAACGCCTGAAGCCACAATGACTTTAGCTCCTGCAATCCTGTGGTTATCCATTGCAGGTATCATATATGGAGGATTTACGGCACTTGCCCAGAGTGATATGAAAAAGCTGATTGCCTATTCATCAGTGGGACACATGGGTTTTGTCACACTTGGTATTTTTGCATTGAACACTAGCGGTGTCGAAGGTGCCATTCTCCAGATGCTCAACCATGGTATCACCACCGGGGCCCTCTTTCTCTGTATCGGTATGATGTATGAACGAACACACTCAAGAGAACTTCGTGATGCAACAGGTGTTGGAAAGTATATGCCCATCTATGTGACCTTCCTCACATTCTTTTCATTATCATCATTTGGGTTCCCTGCAACAAACAGTTTTGTTGGTGAATTCATGATCCTGGCAGGAACTTTTGAGCATTCTATCTGGTTGGCTCTTGCGGCCATCCCAGGTGCTGTACTTGCTGCTGCCTACATGCTGCGAATGTTGCAAAAAATTGTCTGGGGTGGAACTGACAACCCTGATCAATCATGGATTAAAGACCTGAATATTCGTGAAATCTTCACCCTGGCTCCGTTCCTGTTCTTTGTCTTCTGGATCGGTCTGGGAGCACAGCCCTTTATTGATCTAATCCATGTAAGTGTTGAAAACCTACTGACAAAATATCACGGCTATCACGGCCAGATCGTAGCAGTAACAAACTTAATTATACAGTAACAGCGTTCATTATTAACGTTTCGCAAAAGGTATAAAAATGCTATTTCTCCCTGAGTTAACACTGTTGGGTGCAAGCCTTATCATCTTCATAATAAGCCTTGGCAAAGCCGATGGTGATACTACCAATAACATTGCCATCGGACTCGGTGTCGCTATTTTTGGAGCAACTGTTCTCAGCTATTCCCAAACCGGAAAACTCTTTTTCAATGCATACCAGGTTGATCTTTTCTCCCAGGTCTTCAAAACCCTGATCTCTGGAGCCATGTTGATCGTACTGCTCTTTGGCTATAAATTGAGAGGGATACCTGTAAAAGTACAGCCTGAATATTATCTGTGTATGTTCGTAAGCGTTCTTGGTCTCATGATGCTTGTATCAAGTGTTGAACTGCTTTCCATCTTTATTTCCCTGGAACTCTCATCGTTTGCTGTCTATATCATGGTTCCCATGCGTGATGAGTCAGGCAATTTCAGATTTCAAATGGAAGCAGGAATCAAATACCTGCTCTTTGGGGTGGCTGCAACAGGATTTATGCTCTTTGGCATGAGTTATATGTATGGGCTTACAGGCTCAACAGAACTCTCAGTTATTGTCACAAAACTTGCAACAATATGGGATACCCCTGCTGCAGTTATTGCAATGATGATGGTTATTGCAGGATTCTTTTATAAACTTGCCATCTTTCCCTTTCACTTCTGGGTACCGGATGTGTATGAAGGTGCTTCAAACGAAACAACAGCATTTATTGCATCTGTTCCAAAACTTGCCGCTGTTGCCATGTTGATCCGCCTTATCAGCCTTTTCAGTGGGGAAGGCAAGATAATACTCAATGTTCTGATGGTATGTGCTGTTGCTTCAATGTTTTATGGAAACCTTTCAGCTCTGATCCAAAAGGATATTAAACGTATGCTAGGCTTCTCGGGCATTGCACACGCCGGATTTGTCCTCCTTGGTATTCTCACTTTCCAGATCACCGGATATGCCAACGCAATGTATTACATAATTGGGTATGTTCTTATGAACCTGGCTTGTTTTCTCGTAATCTGTACTGTTTCCGAGAACGGTGAAAACCTTCTGATTGAAGATCTGTCAGGCCTTCATAAGCGCTCGCCCATCATGGCATTTACACTGGCAGTCGGACTCTTTGCCCTTGCCGGAATCCCCCCATTTGTCGGATTTATGGGGAAGTTCATGTTGCTTACCGGAGCATACGTGGAAGGCCACAGAACTGTTGTTATCCTGGCAGCTATTAATACTGCCATTGCTATTTACTACTATTTATCTGTCATCCGTGTAACCTACGCAAGTGATCCTGAGGGACGAGCCAGTGTCTACCCTACAGTACTGACCAGTGCCACATCGGTCTTTCTTCTGGCTTTCATTGTAATCATGGGAATCTTTCCACAACAATTTGTTGATTACGCAGCCACGGTAATAAAGAGCATCATGTAATAGAACCTTTTCACCGGAAACGATTATCTCTCTGAGCCTCTATCACAATGGCTTTTTTCGTTTATTTATAATGAAAACATTTGCTTTTTATCGGAAAATGTATTTTTTTTTAGTTTCTACTAAATTGTGTATATTTATCCTATTCATTTGAATTATATCTGTTATGATCAGGTAGTTTTATGGTATTAATGATTCACAAAATAACCCAGATTTCATTACCTTCTAAGGATTAGGCGACTAATATCTGAAGGTGATGCTCTTTTTTTGTCCATCTTTGCCGTGTTCGGAGGAACAACTTATGAAAAACCGAGAATTACAATCATCACTAGTGAAATCAGGTATCGTACTGATACTCTGTGTTTTCTTTATTTATGCATTTGCTGCGGATGATTCTGGTGGTATAGCGGGAACGATCTCCTCGCTTTTCTCCGCCACACTTTTTCTAATTGGTATTACAGTTGCAGTTGCTGTCAGTATCGCTGTAGTATTTGGAATATATTTTGGTATACTCTTCCTTTACGACATCGAAACCTGCTCAAGAACATATGCTGAGTTTAAAAATAAAATTGCCGGTTCAACTCAACTCATCAGTAGCACATGCGCGACAAAATGTTCTTCCAGGAAAGCTCCCGTTGTTGCGCCTCTCAGTGACGCCGACCTAAGTCCCCTCCGCAGTAACCAGGACAAACTTGGGAGTCAGATCAGCGGCCTTCAAGACAGCGTTGCTGGCCTTGAAAAAACTCTTAGCAGTGTAAACTCATCGATAACAGGTGCCACTGAAGAGATTGCAAAACTTGATGAGAAAGTTGCCAGTGCCGGAGAAGAACTTGAAGGCAAAGCAACAACTGCATCTGTTGAAGAAGCCACAAAAAAACTTACTGCTGACATTACAGCAATTCAGGGATCGATAAAACCTCTGGGTGACAAGCTTGCAGAACTTGAGACGACCTTAGCATCCATGGGAACTGAAGATGATAGCAGTGATGACAATCTTCAGGAAAAAGTGGACACTGCCATCAGTGCTATGAAGAAAGAACTTGCGACCATGCAGAGCTCCATCAAAAGTCTTGCTGCTGCCCCACCTGCTGCTGCCACGCCAGCTGCCAAAAAGGCAAAACAACCTGCTACAAAAGCAGAAGAAGCACCACACAAAATTCTTTCCTATTTCAAAAAGAAAGCTGATGAAAACAAATTTGTAAAACTGGTTGATGAGGCCGTAAAAGAAGGGATGACCTACGCACAGGTTGGAGAATTCCTGAATGAATCCTTATCAGCTGAAGCTTCCAAAGTGATCAGTGGACATCCATCCCTGACAAAAGATTATATTAAAACATGTAGAAAAAACAGCTAGTAAACAGGATATAATTTCTAGGAGCTTGTCCGAGAATAGACATTTTGTTCAAAATCGAAGAATTTTCAGAAAATAAGCGCAGCCATATGGCTGATATTGCGAGCATTATTTTTTGACAATTCTGAAGAGTTTGGGCAAAAGGGCATTCTCGGACAGGCTCCTAGTTTACGTTTTTTATAAGCGTCATAAGGGATTTCCCCTTATGACGCTTATTTTTTTTATCACTTGAAAAAAATTCTCCTTACACACCAAAATCTTATTTTTGGATCCCTGCCTTATTCATCTTATACCGAAGTACACGTTCACTGATACCCAAAGATTCAGCAGCCTTTGTCTGTACCCAATGGTTATCCTCAAGTGCTGTAACCAGCATCTCTTTTTCCAAAGCCGCCAGACGATCGCTTAATAATCCTCCTCTGGCAGTGCTTTCTCTAATTTCAACGGGCAGGTCTGCCACTGTTATGGTATTTCCCCGAACAAGAGTCAACAGACGTTGAATCAAATGTTCAAGTTCACGAACATTACCGGGAAAGGTGTATTTAACCAGCTGTGCCATGGAGTCATTGTCAAATGACATATCAGTTTTTGTTGCATATTTTTCAAGAAAGAACCCCACAAGTTCAAGGATGTCGTCCCTTCTCTCACGTAACGGTGGAATAATCAGCTCAAGGACATTGAGACGGAAATACAGGTCTTCACGAAAATGCTTATCTGCCACCATCTGCTTCAAGTTTTTGTTTGTAGCAGTGATAACCCTTGCATCAACTTCAATTTCAACCTCACTTCCCACACGAGAAATCTTTTTTTCCTGTAAAGTACGTAACAGTTTTGCCTGCAGATGAAGGGGCATTTCAGCAACTTCATCAAGAAACAATGTTCCACCCTTTGCCAGCTCAAAGCGGCCCCGTCGTTTTGAAGAAGCACCGGTGAAAGCTCCTTTTTCATGGCCAAACAATTCTGACTCAAAAAGATTTTCAGGGATGGCTGCACAATTTACTTCAATAAATGGCCCATCTTTTCGCGGCCCAATCATATGAATAAGCTTGGCAATAAGTTCCTTACCCGTACCCGTTTCCCCACGAATAAGAACTGACCAGTCAGTTGCAGCAACCCTGTACACAAGAGAAAGCAATTCTTGCATTTTATCACTGGAACCTATAATTGAGAGGGGAAGCTCTACCTTTTCGATGTGATCTGTTATTATTTGCGATTCTTCATTGACTGCAAGATGCTGCTCAATTCTACGAATTTTTTCCAGAAGATCTGTAAGATCAACCGGTTTCTCCATAAAATCATCAGCACCAAGCTGCATTACTTTCACTGCGGTACTCACATCCCCGTAGGCGGTGATCATAATGGCTCTTATGAGCGGAGAAGCCGCTCTCATTTTTTCAAGAACCTTATCACCATTCATATCTTCCATTCTATGATCAAGCAATACCAGCTGCACTGGCATGGTTTCAAAAATTTGCAGCGCCTCATGACCACCAGAGGCAGTCAGCACCTTGTAGCCTTTTTTTTTCAGGAACCCCTGCAGCATTTCCCTCTGCGTCTGATCATCATCTACAATTAAAATCAGCATAGTTTGCTCATATTGTCACGCTGTTGTTGATACCCTTGAGCCTTCCGAAGTGTTTACGACGCCATCATGGGTAATGTTATTAAAAATTGTATACGTTTCTTCTCATAATCAGCATGCCACTCCAATTTTCCTTTATGGGCAAGAACAATCTTTTTACTGATCACAAGACCAAGCCCTGTCCCTTTACTTTTTTTAGTAAAATAAGGCTCAAAAAGAAGTCTTCCCTCATCAGGGGTCAGTAAAAAGCCACCATTCTCAACTTCCACTATACAATTTGAACGCATACGCCTCACTGCAATCTTTATAAAACCACCAGTTCCCTGAGCTTCCACACTATTTTTAAATACATTTTCAAAGAGCTCCTCCAACAGGATTCTGTCTCCTGAAATAAAATAGTTCTGGTCACAGCTAAAATCCACCTCAATGTTCTGTTCACTACACTGCACTTGATATAGGGTTATCGTTTCACGAAGAAGAGATGCTATGTGCACAGGTTCATTTGAAACTTCAAACGAATGAATATACTGGTTCAACCTGGTGATAATAGTGTTGGTTCTATCCACTGCATTTCGCATGCTGCTAAGGAGTTGGTGATGATCAGGATCAAGATTATCTGCCTCAATCTGCATGCGTTGTAAGCCCATTCCTATTGCGTTTAAGGGATTTCTCAATTCATGGGTAATTGTTGCCGCTGCTCTGCCAAGGGCAGCGTCTTCATGTTGCCTGGCCATTTTTCTTTCAAAATCGCGGGTCTGTCGTAAACGGCCATGTTGAAGTCTGTACAACCACCAGGAAGAAAAACTGCCAAAGAGAACCAGAAAACAGATAAAGAATATAAATTCCTGCCTCATTTTTGCGCGTCGCTTTCCAAAACGATCAAGTTTCAAGGCCACAATTAATTGCCTGTCACCAACAGAAACAAGTGTCTCTATAATAGAATCATTTTGGATCAGGTGAGTGTTAAGGGACTCCTGATCCTTAGAGGGGGCATCAGGCTGAAGACGCACATAAGCAATATCATGCAGGTTTTCCAATATGGCCAGAAGTCGCTCAACCGATATCTTATCCAACGTTGCATCAATTGGCCGTGAAGAAATTCCAAGGAGTATACAACCGGAAGAATCTTCAGGATGAAAGGTATAGAGGTACAGTTGCTCATCTGTAACTCGTATAAGGCCTTCGGATGTTTCGCACCCCCTGTCAGACAACCAGTCTCCCGGACCACTAACTCCGGGGCCATTACCAGTTTGAATAATGCGAACCCCTGCGAGGCCGGACTCTGCAGCATATGCTGTCAGTTCAGAGGATGAAAAGAGTTCAATTAAGTCAAGATAATGAATAAATCGAGCACTGTTATCAAGAGATCCTGCTACGGTTTCTTCCAGAGCATCCCGTGAAAGCAGGGCATTATTGATAGTGAGTTCAACAACAGCTGCCAGAATCTCAGCGTGATCACGTGAATGGTTTTCTAATTCACGCGATGCCTGTTGAGTCTGCCAGAAAAAATACCCTCCAACCAAAACAGTGATAAGTGAAAAAACAGAGAGATTGGCCTGCCAGGCGGAATAGTATTTCACCTTCCGCCACCATTTTCACCATGCACTCCCCCGCCTTTCCGGCCCCTGTGTCCCATACCTTTGTTCTTAGTAGTGGACCGGCTTAACGTATTCCGAAAATGTTTTCCCCTCCGAAAAAGACGAGAACGAACGCCTGTGGGATCAGAGCATCCCCTTCCCCGGCAACCTCTGATTTCTGTGGCAATAAAGATGTTTATATCATCCGGGAGTCGTTCGCCCCAAAGCCTTATCTTTGCGCCGGTCGTTACACAGGGGGGAAGCGCAACCTTTGACTGAACCAAAACATTCTCTTCTGTAGCACTCGATCCTGAGTTGTCATCTGTCAATACTTCAGGGGCAACCTCAATTTCATTTTTAACACTATTAACCGACAGGACTTTTCCCATGAAAAAGTCCTCGCCGTTTGCACGTGAGAGGCGTCCGAATATACAAAACAACAGGAAGGTGGCAATCACTGCCACCATTCTGTTACTTCTTTTGCATCTCATTTGCTACTTCCTGTAGAAGTTCAAACATTTCCATTGGATTCTTATCATTGTCAGCGGCTATTTCCTTGATCGTCATCTGGGCTTCTACTTTTATACCACTTTTAGCAAGCTTTTGACGGACAACCTGAAACATTAAATCATACTCACTGCATATGGCACCAATGGTCATTTTACCAAAACCGGACATGGGGGTCACAGGAAAAGAACGCCCCCTCTCATCTTTGTTCCTGATAGATGCCGTTTTTATGATTTCAAAAACATCTTGAGGAGCCAATCCATTATCGCTTGCAATAACAGCCAGGGTAGCATTTGCATCACTTATTGAAATATTGGATTTAGCAAGAAGTTCAATGGACTTTTCAAGATCCAAGCCCTGTTTCCTGGCGAAGAGCTTTAACGAGGACAGCTCGGCATGACCATAGGGCGGCTCCCCGTATTTTTCAGAGGCTTTATCCTTGATGGATTCGCTGAAATTGATAACAGTCGACATGGGCGGGATTTCAAGATAGGTTCCAACTCCAACAACAACACTCAAGAGCAAAGCAACAGTAAATGAAGGGGTAAATACTTTCAGTTCTCTCGATTTGTTTTTCATATAAGCCTTTATTGGAGCCCAGTTGTAATATATATGCAAAAGGCCAGCAAAGAGAAATAAAAAGCCTAAATTGATGTGCAAATTCCCCCACTCGCCTTTGCTCAACCCCCATAAATGCCAGTCTGACCAATATGCCACCCGTCCATGAGGAACAATATATAGGATGATTGATGTCAGGACTAAAAAGAAAAAGGAGACAAGCATGGTCATAGATGTAACTTTTCTGATATTCACAATATGAATCCTCCATTGTGATAAAAATGAATACAACATGTAATTAACTTTCCTACCTGCCTTATAGCCAGAAGTATGCCATATCATCATATGCCAGGAAAACTATATTTAAACAGCACGATAGGGATATTTCCCTTTGTTTTAAAGAGATGTAATTCGACAATCATGGTAATTTCGACAATATTGTCGGAAAAGAACACGAAGCCAGCAGCAAAAAAGAAGAGCAAACAAAGAATTGATGGACTCGTAAAAAGGTCAATTGAAAGATGGTTAAGTAAAAAGCTTCATATGCGAGGCGCACATTTTTTATTTTATTTCAGCGTACTAAGGTACGTTGAAATTAAATAAAAAATATAGCAACGAAGCAGATGAAAAGTTTTTACGACGCCATCAAGAATTGAGCAATATGCTCAACCTTTTGCTCCAAGGGAAAGGAACAACTATAGAACGTAGATGGTTAGTTTTGACGCTGTCGAAGTACTTCAAACATAATGACTCCGGCTGCCACCGAACTGTTTAAAGAATCCAGTTGGCCCTCCATGGGAATGGAAAGAAGAACATCGCACTGCTTACGCACCAATGGGCGGATCCCCGAGCCTTCACTCCCCACAACAATACAAACAGGAAGCACAAGATCCGACTTGTACAGGGATTGAGCATCGTCATCTTTTATCGCTCCAAATACCCAGGCACCAACTTCTTTTAAGGCCTGCAGTGATTGAGCAAGGTTAGTGACCTGACAAATATCAATATGAGACATGGCGCCAGCAGCAGATTTAGCAGCTGTTCCCCCAAGGGGGGCCGAACGTTCACGGGTAAGCAGAACACCATCCATTCCTGAAGCATGGGCAGAACGGATAATCGCGCCAATATTATGCGGATCCTGCAAGGTGTCCAAAACAATTATTCTTGGATTTGCGCCTTCTTTGACAAGACGATCAAACTTATCCAGTAAATCATTAAAAGGCATCAAACTGGTCTGTGACATTTTAGCCACAACCCCCTGATGTCGTACCTGATAGGCATCTTCTCCGGTGAGACGAAGGGAGGTCACAAAATTGATTTTTATTCCGGCAGCTCGTGCTTTTTCGATAATTTCCTCGCGTTTACCTCCCTTTCTGTCTTTTACAACGAAAATTTCGCTGATTCGTTCAGCTTCCTGTTGCAATGCTTCATAAACCGGATGAATCCCCCACAGCAGATCGTCACTCAGACGAATTTTTCTTTCATTACCGGAGCGATAATTATCATTTTTTTTCACTTGCTTTCTCTCAAAATAATTGTTTCCCCGGTGGGCAATCGATGTCCACGGCTTCGTTCGGCAATGACGATGGATAGCAGGGTAGTCACCGCATCTTCAAGATCATCATTTATCACAAGATAATCATACTTCCCGGCGGCAGCCATTTCTTTTGCTGCATTCTTTAAACGTAACTCGATGGTTTCATTACTGTCAGTGCCCCTGCCACGCAAACGTTTTTCAAGTTCAGCAAGTGAGGGGGGAGCAACAAAGACAGAAACAGCCTTCACACTGGTATCAGCAGCAATAATTGCTGCCCCCTGGACATCAATATCAAGAATAATGTCCTGCCCCCCTGCCAGTTGCTCAAGCACTGCAGGACGACTGGTTCCATAAAAATTACCGTGTACTTCCGCCCATTCAAGAAAAACATTCCTGGCGCGCATACTTGTAAATTCATCCACTGAAACAAAATGATAATCTATTCCGTTGCTTTCCCCTTTTCGAGGTGCACGGGTGGTATGAGAAATTGAAAAAGCAAGATTTTTGATCTGCTCCATCACCGTCTTCAAAATAGTTGTCTTCCCAGCTCCGGATGGAGCGGAAAGAATAAAAAGCTGACCGGTTGTAGTCATATCATTCAAGCTCCCGCCCTTTCAGCGCCGCACTCACATTTGGCCCTAACTGTAACGTTGCCAGACGCTGGCTAATGGTATCTGGTTGAATAGAGGACAATATGACATGATTGGAATCCATCACCAAAATGGAACGTGTTCGTCGCCCTTCTGTTACATCGAGCAGCCTTTCTCCATCCTTTGCAAGCTCTTTTAGCTTTCTGGCAGGAGAAGAGCCACTATTAACAACTGCAATAATCCTATCAGCCATCACTGTATTTCCAAAACCAACATTTACAAGTTGCATGAAATCTACTCCTTACTCGATATTCTGAACCTGTTCGCGCATTTTCTCAAGCTCTGCCTTCAAATCAACTGCGATGTGAGCAATGGCAGCATCATTAATTTTTGAAGCCATTGTGTTTACCTCTCGCAGGAATTCCTGAAGAAGAAAATCAAGCTTTCTTCCTGTTGCTTCATCTGCTTCAAGAAAAGAACGAAACTGATTAATATGGCTCTCCAGGCGAACTATTTCTTCGGTAACATCAGTCTTATCAGCGAGAATTGCTACTTCCTGAGCAAGGCGCCCGGGATCCAGTTGAATGTTATCAAGCAATTTTTGCAAGCGCTCGTGTAAAGTCTCTTCTCTCCTCTCTAAAAGTTCAGGAATGGAATCACCAATTCTTTGTACAAGCTCCGCGAAACTATTTAAACGGCCATGGAGATCCTCTGCCATGGCATCACCTTCCTGGCTGCGCATGGTATCGCATGTGCTGACAGCCGCACCGAGTGCCTGCTTCATAATCGGCCATACTGCATCAAGATCTTCGCTCTGTTTAGTGAGAAGCATGACATCGGGGTAGGACGCCAGGTGGGAAAGTGTGGTATCATCCTCAAGATTGAGTGTCTTTCCAAGCTTTGCGAGGGCATCGCGGTAGGTGCTTGCAAGACTGCTGTTTACTTCGATCTTCTGCAGGTCTGAAAAATCTCCGGCTACCGTAAGTGATACATCCACTCGGCCACGCTGCAGGGTTGAGACGACCATATCCCTGGCCTGCTTTTCGAGACCAGCATAGCCTTTCGGCAATTTTATTTTCAAATCAAGATAACGATGATTCACACAACGGATTTCAGCCACCCACTGTCTGCCACCGGCTTCTGCCTCTCCACGACCGAATCCGGTCATACTTTTACATGCCATTATGTTACTTCTCTAGATGCTTAAATACTGTTTCTACGGTTTCTTCTCCATGCAACACTGCAAGAAGTTCCTCTTTGTTCACTGTGGCTGTTCCAATTTTCCCAACCACAACACCTGCTGCAATATTAGCAAGAGCTGCAGCATTACTAAAAGTCGCTTTTGCCGCAAGCCCTAGAGCAAGGGCTGCAATCACTGTATCACCTGCTCCTGTAACATCAAATACTGCCTGAGCATTGGTGGGAATGACCTGCAAATCTTTCCCCTGTTCAAGAAGTGCCATTCCGGCCTCTCCACGGGTAATAAGCACTGCCTTACAGCCTGTTGTCTGAAGAAGACGCGTTGCTGCCTGGCGTAAATCATCTGTTGTTGTAATCTTCATCCCTGACATTTTTTCAGCTTCAAGATGATTTGGTGTAATCAGTGATGCACCATAAAAGCGTTCCGGCTGACTGGGCTTTGGATCAACCACTACCGGGATCTGCTTTCCAAACTGCTCTTCAACTTCAGCCACCCGGCCAAGGAGTTGTTTCATCAAGGGAGTCCCAATGACTCCTTTATAATAATCTGAAATAATAATGGCATCAAAGTCTGCAATGTTCTGTTTCAGAAAATCTGTCATGGCTGCAATGGTTGCTTTTGAAGGAGCTCCAATCTGTTCCCGATCAAACCTTACGACCTGTTGCCCTTGAGCCACAACTCGTGTTTTCACAGTTGTGGGCCGTTTTCCTTTCACCAGCCCTTTTGTAGATGCACCAAGATTCTGCAGGAGGTTCTCGAGGCGCTTCCCCATGTCATCATCACCTATTATTCCGCAAAGAACAGCTTCCCCGCCGAGGGAGTAAATATTATGGAGGACGTTTGCACCACCACCAAGTAAAAACTCTTCTTTGGTGACATTGACAACAGGAACCGGGGCTTCAGGAGAAATACGGTTTACCGTTCCCCAGACAAAATGATCAACAATGATATCACCAACAACCAGGATTTTCTTCCCGCTGATTTCTTGTGCTAATTTTTCAAGCTCTGCTTTCATTTTCCTAATTCCACCCAACGTTCTGCCATTCTTTCACAAACAAAGACCAATGACTCTATATCTAAAAAATCTAATACTTTTTGATCAAAGAGGACTTTGACCTTAGCTGGAAAACCATCCTCTTTTTCCTCATCCCAGAAAAGAACAAACAGTGGCAGTCGTGGCAGAGCTGGAATAAAAAACGCTGCGGAACAGCTCTGCTCAGGGTTCTTAAGAGCTTCTGCACCAAGTTGTGGTGCAATTTTTTTAAGAAGATCCGTTTTTCCAGCAAAAAACTCAGCGATTCGTTCTTCACAGTACACTCGAAGGGTACGAATTTTAGAAATTGAATTAGGCAGGGATTCCATACCGATCCATTCCTGAGTTGGTTTATCTCCACCAGCAAAATGGACGTAATTATAGAGCAAAATCTGATCACGGGGATCTTCAACATCTTTTCCATCGATCAGAATACCATCATGGGAGATTTCCACATCCCGCCCGAAATATTGCAATAGCAGACAATCTTTTTCAGGACCAGACCATGTACATCCAATGGCTTCAGCAGCTGTGGCAAAATCAATCTGGCTGGTCTTTCTTTTTAAGTAAGCAACTAATTCAACATCTTTGTCATCGAGCAGTTTCCCTACGCCTTCCAGACCATCTTTGCCATGCTTACCACTGGAAAACTCATCACCAAATTGGGAGGGATCAACGTACGGACATTTCCTGGGGTTCTCACCACCTTTTGTCACTGCAGCTGCAAAGGCAAGGCATGCAGCATAACCACATTCTCCGCAGTTAGTTCGGGGAGTAAATTTTATAAATTCAAGAGGTTGCATAGTTTCTCGTTTTAAGAAGGAGTAAAAAAACACCTTCAAAGAAAAAAACGATGTAAGGGGCTTCACCCCTTTACATCGTTTCCAAAGCACCGTGTTTTAAGAGTTAGGCCACACTCTTACTTCATGCGCTTATCCAATTCTTTTTTTACGGCATCACTTACTTCTATGCTGGAATCTGCATATAAAACAGCAACCTTGGAGTCAAGGATAATAGAGTAACCATGTTTTTCACCATAGCTGTTTACAACAGTCTGCAGCATTTTAAGGATAGGCTCAAGTTCTTTGTTTTGAAGTTGCTTGAGTTCCATTTTGGCATCTTCGCTCTTCACCTGCATTTCCCGTTGCCCCAACTGCAGTTCACGAATTTTTTCACCCTTTTTCTCTTTGCTCCAGGCTGAGCTTTTCTTTTCAATTTCCTTCTGCAGTTTGACCAATGCATCCTGCTCAGTTTTGAATTTTTTCTGCAATTCGTTCATTCTTTTTTCAAAGACTTCCTTTGCTTTACGGCCTGCTGAAGATTCAAGGAGCACTTTCTGAATGTTCATAACACCAATCTTTTGAGACTCAGCACGAGCAGTGCTGCTGCCAAGGGTAAAACCTGCAAGTACCACCAAAGTTACTACTATCATTATACGTTTCAACATCAACTTCTCTCCTGTTTGTAAAAATGCATTAGTGCCTTACTCCATAATTCCTGTGGTAAAAAACAAGGATATTGGGAGTTTAATTAATATCAAAATATTACATATAGCGTAACGGCTCACAGAGCACCGCATCTTTCCGCAGTTACGCTGACGTACGTATAACCTGTACGCTGCGCCAGCCTGCCTTCGAAAAGCTGCAGCACCCCGTAAGCAGTTACAAAATCAGTGGTTTGCGAAAGTAAGTTCGCTTACCCCGTGAGTAGTTACCATATAGAAACAGATAGCGACCGAAGAGAGATCTTCGAAACACTTACTTGTCGTTTACCTGCGTTAGGTTACCATTGAAATTCTCTCTGCAACTGATAATCACGACATCCCCATAGGTCAAATAAAGGATCATGCTTTTTTACTCAACCACAAAATCATCACGACGATTCTGAGCCCATGACATTTCATCATGCCCATGAAGAAGGATTTTTTCCTCACCCAGACTCACCGTGGTTATTCTAGCAGATGCAATACCCATATTAATTAAATATTTTTTAGCAACCAAAGCACGTTTTTCACCAAGGGCCAGATTATATTCCCTTGTTCCGCGAGGATCACAGTTCCCTTCAATACGTATCTTAACCTGCTCTTCACCTTTTAGATAATCAACATTCACTTTCATCCTGGGAGCCTGATCTCCTCGGATAGTGTAGCTGTCATATCCAAAATAGACGGGTAACATGGGACCAGTTGTCCGGCCCTCCATAATACCTATTGATTTTGACTCAAGGGATTCCTCCCGACCAATGGCTGTGGAATCCTGTTCAGTGGGCATTTTGGTCTCATCAGTATTTTTACCACTGCATGCAGACAATACAAGGACGATGAAAAGTATTCCAACATAAAAAAAATTTCTGTCGTTCATGTACTCCTCCTATGGAAAAACCGTGACATATTACAGATAGCATTGTTTTTTACAATAGTACATAAGCTACTGAAATCAAACTTTTGATCCTACTTTTTAAAAAGAAATAAAACCAGACGTTTTCCTTACACCATGATATGATCAGGGATGAAAATCAATTGTTAGAATTGTACAACTCTTTTTCTCGTTATTTTTTGTAAGAAACCTACTCCATAAGGAACAGATACTAAGATTTCCTCTGTTCACCGATTGTATTCTGTGGATGTTTTCTACTTGAGATTAATTGCACTTCATAATTTCTTGTTATTTATTGCAGGAATTATGGAGTAAGGCACTGATAAAAACCATCTTCCACTAAATAATTTATTCATTATGACAACAAGCGCCCTTAACAATAACAGCCTGAATCTTCTTGATCTAGTGGCAAAAAACAATTTTGGCACCTTTTTTGGTGTCTCCCAGAAAGTCTTTGATAAGGTCTGGAATAACATTACTGGAGCAGATCAAAACTCCGTTGTTTATATTTCCATGGAAATCGGAGCAGATCCTGATGTTTTTCACCCCATTAAAGACAAATTGACTGATCTGGAAAAAACAGATTCCATAGATCCACGGCTCAAAAAGTTTGTCAACAAACTTTTCCAGGGACCTGAAAAAATCCCCTGTTATGGTGGTGGACTAGGTGTTCTTGCTGGAGATACACTAAAAAGCTTTGCAGATTGCCATATTCCCGTTGTTGCGGTCAGCCTGCTTTACCGGCATGGATACTTCTCCCAGATAGTTGATTCTAAAATTGGGCAGATTGCCCAATCCGTTGAGTGGCACCCGGAAGATACCCCCGGACTGTATCTTCTCAAGAATCCTGAAACCCCGGAAGAACCACTGCAGATCGAAGTCCCGTTCGTCAATGAATATGACCAGGAAACAATGGCCACTGCTCAGGTGTGGATGAAGATGGAAGTAAACCACAGCCTTGATTACTTTGTGCCTGAACTGCTGCTCGATTTTTCACTGGCTGGCAACCCATCCCCCATCCGGGACGCAGCCGGGCAACTCTATAATTCTGAATCATCGATCATTAAAGCCACGCAGAGGCGAATGCTGGGAACCGGTATTTTACCTGTGCTTCAAGCGATTGGTATCAGCTCGTATACCCTGCACCTCAATGAACAACATGGTGTTGTTGTTGCCCTGCAACTAATTGCCGAAGAGCTTATAAAAAGCCATCAACACACAGACCTATCCCTTGCAAGTGACGATATGATCATGGCGGCTGCTGATAAAGTTGCCCGCAAACTGGTTTACACCATCCACACACCTGTAAAAGCCGGTCATGATCGTTTCAACAAAGCCGTATACGCAGGAATAAGCCACAAATCGTGCAGACATATCCTCGAATTGCTCGCACATGACGACGACTCTCCACACTCCTACAATTTCACAACCCTTGCCATGCGGGTGAACCGTACGGCAAACAGTGTCAGCAGATTACACAGAGACGTTACCCATAAGCAATTTCCCGCTTTCGCCAATAAGATCACCGCCATTACCAATGGTGTCCACCATTTAACCTGGATAAGTGAAGCCAGGGCTAAACTCTTTGACAGCTTTCCTGAACTGAAGAAGTGGAGGGAGAATCCAGGAGTATTACAAAATACAGTTCAACTCAAAAACGATAATCACTTCAGAACATATCTCCAGCGGGCATGGGAAAAGGACACAGCAATTCTTTATGACTACATCAATAAAATGCTCCTGCACCATCGCAACCAGATGACCAGCACCTGGATTGATCCTCCCAATCATTATTCCAATATCATTGATTACGACACAAAGCTTAACCCGAAAGTATTTACTGTTGGTTTCGCAAGACGCTTCTCAACCTATAAACGAGCAGATCTCATTTTTGATAATCTTGACACACTCTGTGCCATAGCAGTGGACAATAACTGGCCTGTCAATTTCCTTTTCTCGGGAAAAGCACACCCGGCTGATGAACCAGGGAAATCAGTGATCAAACTGATCCTTAATTACCAGAAGGAGCTGCACATAAAGAGTAACGGACTGGTGAATCTCATCTTCATTCCGAACTATGACATGCATATCGCAAAGATGCTGGTTTCCGGTGTTCACATCTGGCTCAATAATCCCAAACGTCCCCTTGAGGCTTCCGGAACCAGTGGAATGAAAGCTGCTCTTAATGGTGTCCCTAACCTTTCTATCATGGATGGTTGGTGGGTTGAAGGATACCATGATGGACAAACAGGATGGAAATTTGGTCATGAAGGGCCAGTTGATGAAGCGGATCTTAGCGAATCCCCCGAATCCCTGCTTTATGCTGAAGATTCCGTATCGTTTTATCAAACTTTACCCCTGGTTCTTGAGGAGTTTTATGAGGTAGATGCGCAGTCCCGTTTCTTAGATAAGGCAATCATGAATCTCTGTCTGAATACTCCCATCTTTAATACCCATCGAATGGCAGCAGAATATCTGCAAAAATACAACTTGGACCTCCCTTCCGAGTTACAAAGCACTATGGATAACTTTGCTGCACTCTATAACAGCAACGAATAAGGGAATCGTGAGCAAAACAGCAGATTTTGATTGGAAGATTTTTCTTTATGCTGTAACTTTTGACAAAATTAGAATCACAGCTTCCTCCAGAGGAGAACATAATGGCTAAAGCTCATATAAGTGCGACCAATGCCACAGATAAAACCATCCGTGCCATTGACAGAAAAAGGGAAAGAGAAAGACGTTTTATTCTCAACAAAGCCCGTGATAATGCTGAAGAATTTGCAACACGAGTCACGCAACGTCTCATTGACCGTGAAGTTCTTGAAATCAATTCAGTTCAGGCTGTGCGTGATGCTTTTGCTGAACAGCTGAAAAAGCTGCCCAAGATGGAGGAGTTTGATATCCAGATAAAGGTTGCGCCCATTCGGACCCTCATTCAGGATCCAAATATTTTAAGTCTCTATCTTACCGGCTATGTGATTGAGGATCTTATTAACAATCCTGCCATTGAAGACATATTTGGTGAAGATATTGATATTTACAGGGCCATTGATTCGATTTTTAAAATTCTCAGACCACCGCAGTGATCCACCCTGAAGGACAGCCTGTTCTTGTTTACGCTGATATCCATGGAAACATATCTGATTTCCAGGATCTACACGCCGCAGGCATGAGCGTGGGCAATTTCCGGCTTCCGCCAAAAACTGATTTCATTCCCCTGCCGGAAGGTTCCGAACTTTTTGTGCTTCCCGGTCGTCTGCCCATTGGTTGTAACCGCAAAACAGGGGAAGCTTTACTACTCGAAGAAGATCCATTTTCAGGAAAACAAATTCAGGCCGTAGCGGCCTTCATGTCTCCTGCACACACAGCAATATTAAACAGTGCTTACCAGACAACTGAAAATGCTCCACGACTGCCGCTTTTTGCCTATACCGCGTTAGGGTGGTATGATGAACGGTTTTGGGTAACAGCGTTTCGCAGTGATCAGGATATTCGCCAGGACTGTGCCCAATTCAACCAGGCACTGATAAATTCAAAAACCGCAAAAAAACTTCGAGAAAACAGAGAAAACCGCCTCATTCAACATCTTGGCAAATGTTGTCTCACCTACGCATGCCCTGCTGCCAGGAACTATTTTTTGGGTCGTTGGGAGGCCCCCCTCCCAACATCCCCCGTCTGCAATGCAAGGTGTGTGGGGTGTATCTCTCTCCAGACATCCGGAAAATGTTCCGCGACCCAGGACAGAATCCAATTTGTACCAACACCTGCCGAAATCAGCCAGGTTGCCATTCACCACCTACAAACCGCAGAAGATGCCATTGTGAGTTTTGGACAAGGTTGTGAGGGAGAACCCCTACTGCAGACGGATACCATTGAAAAAGCGATCATTGCAATTAGAAAAAAAACCGATAAAGGAACAATCAATCTAAACTCAAATGCAAGCATACCGCGAAATGTTAAACGCCTGTCAGATGCCGGGCTCGACAGTCTTCGGGTGAGCATTAACTCGGCCCAGGAAACATACCACCATAATTACTACCGCCCACAGAATTTTTCCATTTCTGATGTCCTTGAATCCATTCGAGTGATGAAAGGAGAGGGAAAGTTTGTTTCTTTGAACTATTTTATCCTTCCGGGATTCACCGATTCTTTTCCGGAATTCGACGCCCTGTGTTCACTGCTTAACACTTTTCAGCCAAACCGTATTCAATTGCGAAACTTGAATATGGATCCTGAATATTATTTACAAAGTATTAACTTCGATCGTTCTGCCGAATCAATGGGCATGAAAGAATGGCTTGTGAAAATAAAAGAAAAATTTCCCCGCTTACAACTTGGTTATTATAACCCTTTAATAAGTTAGGAAGACTAGTAATTTATGGATATTTCCCCACCATTTTAACAAGATCCCCGCCCCGCACCATCAAGTTTCTTTGTATTTTTCCCTTGATATTTCAGAATTTTAGTCTATTATCAACCAACGGTAATAATTACTACTCATTCCAGGAGACACCAATGCAGCTTAATCCGCAAATGCGTTTGACAACTCAACGTCAAATCATCCTTGAAGAACTTGAAAAAGTAACTTCGCATCCAACCGCCAACGAAGTATATGACATGGTGCGTAAACGTCTTCCACGCATCGGATTAGGTACTGTATACAGAAACCTTGAACTCATGGCAGAAACTGGAATTATCTTAAAAATTGAAGTAGGTGGAACGCAAAAACGATTTGATGCCACCACTCACCCTCACTACCATATTCGATGTATCAGCTGTGGAAAAGTAGAGGATATTGAAATTCCTGTGATGGCAGATATTGATCAAGCGGCAGCGGAGCTCAGCCACTACCAGGTACTTGGACACCACATTGAATTCTCTGGTGTCTGCAGCACATGCAATGGTATAGAGGATGAAGAGGTACTGATTAACTAATGCAGATAAACCGCAAATAAGTGCCTCGAAGGTCTCTCTTTGATCGCTAGATTGGTGCTCTATTTGCAACATCTTGATATTGTATGACACTCATATATTCTTATTTTTTATTGCAGGAATTATGAAGCAATGCGCTAAATTGTACACACTTTGAGGGTGGCAAATTCACTTTCTGAGACATACAAAAAGGCCTGTCGGAAGAATCCGGCAGGCCTTTTTTGTATTAAATATCCAGCTTAACTGCTTACGCACCAGGGTGATTTTATCCTATCACCTTTATAAAACAACTTTAAGAAGTTACGTTTAAAACTGGACATTTTCTCTCAAACAAGATATCCTTAGTTATCCTG
>CAMZLK010000101.1 GCA_947311475.1 uncultured Desulfocapsa sp. | reverse complement strand
TTTATCGCAAAACACGATATATTGCTCTTATGACCACAGACCTGACACTCTCCATTGAGCAGATTGTCGAATATTATGGTGCACGCTGGAAAATTGAAGCAAGGTTCAAAGAAATCAAGCAGGAGATTGGAAGTTCAAAATCTCAAGTCAGGAATGCTGATACAGTGATGAATCATCTGAATTTCTGTATGATGGCCACCACACTGACGTGGGTGTATGCCGATCATTTGCAAACTGCACCGGATCGTAAATTTAAAATTCGAGGTAGATCAGGATTTGCATTTTCAGATGTCAGAAGGATTATGGCGGAGGCTGCATTGAATGAGGATTTTCAATCGGTTTGCCCTCTTCCAGTGCAAAAGGCGCAAAAATCTTTTATAAAAACACTTTTACGCATGGTGGCTTAGGCAATTGAGGATTTGCTTTATGAAAATTTACAGGAAACTTTAGCTGGTAATAAACCGTGATGTTTCTAATGCAAAAGTCAACAAAACAAAACTAAAACAACTTATATCCAAATATCTCGGAATTGATATCCCCCAACTTGGGCAGATACCCGAAGATCCTGCAATTAAAAATGCACTGAGGGAATACATGCCGGTGTGTGAACTTTCATCACAAGCTCCTGCTTCACTTGCAATTGCCGAAATTTCAGCAAAAATTGAAAAAATAATTAATCTTTTCAATCAACAATCGGATCAACCAACCTCCTAAAATATCCTTTATAAACTGCCCTCTATTAACAAATAGCATCATGGATAACTTTTTTTTTGGGGGCAAAACCGTTCGTAGCTTGACAGAAGTTCGTTTATTAAGTATTTTTCTTTGTTTTCCGATTGTATTTTGATGTAATAACACGTAATGGTGAATCCTTATTTCACCCCATGGCCGCAGATTTTTTATAAAAATGTGATTACGGCTCGTTGCTATATAATAAAGATAAAGTAAGTACACTGATATGTTTAACAATCTGACAGACCGGCTTGAAGATGTATTTAAGAAACTTCGAGGTACCGGTAAACTCACTGAAGAAAATATCAAAGAATCCATGCGTGAAGTCCGTATGGCTCTTCTTGAAGCAGATGTTAACTTTCAGGTTGTTAAGGACTTTATTGGCAAGGTAAGCGAAAAAGCTGTTGGACTGGAAGTAACAAAAACACTGTCTCCAGGCCAGCAGGTTATTAAGATTGTACATGATGAACTGGTTGAACTCTTAGGTGGCACCACTGAGCAGATTCGCCTCGACGGCAAACAGCCGGTGACCATCATGATGGCAGGCCTGCAAGGATCGGGTAAAACCACCACGTCCGGTAAACTTGCAAAAATATTAAAGAAAAAAGGAAGAAAGCCATACCTTGTTCCTGCTGATATTTATCGCCCAGCGGCCATTGATCAACTCCAGGTTTTAGGTAAACAACTGGATATTCCTGTTCATCCTTCAACAACGGATACGAAACCGGTTGAAATCTGCCGGCAAGCCATGGTCGCAGCAAGCGAGCATGGATATGACACCCTGATATTTGATACCGCAGGCCGTCTGCACGTTGATGAAGAACTCATGGGTGAACTCAAAGAAATTCAAGACGCCATACAGCTCTCTGAAATTCTCTTTGTTGCAGATTCCATGACCGGGCAGGATGCTGTTACAGTTGCGGACAAGTTCAACAAAGATCTTGAAATCAGCGGTATCGTACTCACAAAAATGGAAGGAGACGCCCGGGGTGGCGCTGCCCTTTCCATTAAGCGTGTCACCGGCAAACCTATTAAATTTATTGGTATTGGTGAGGCACTTGATGCTCTAGAGGTCTTCCATCCAGATCGTATTGCTTCAAGGATCCTCGGTATGGGTGATGTGCTCACACTTATCGAGAAGGCTGAAGCCGTAGTAGATAAAAAGAAGGCAGATAAACTCGCAAAAAAACTGCGGCAATCAACCTTTACTCTGGAAGATTTTCTTGATCAGATTCAGCAGATCAAAAAAATGGGCTCACTTGATCAGATCATGGGTATGATTCCAGGGATCAACAAGCTGAAACAATTAAAAAACGCTCCTAAACCTGACGAGAAAGAACTGGCCAAAACAGAGGCCATTATCCGTTCCATGACTAAAAAGGAACGTAAGAATTATAAGATCATTAATGCAAGCCGTAGAACGCGTATTGCTACTGGTTCCGGTACCACCGTAACGGAAGTAAACAGAGTAATAAAAAGTTATTCTGCCATGCTGAAAATGATGAAAAAGATGCGCGGAAAACCGGGGCTGATCACCGGCAAGAAGCGAAGAAAGATGCCCAAAGGCATGAGACGATAAAATAAGAAGAAATTCTCAGCAATTACTGCTGAGAACAAAGGCATAAAGCCTGATTTTGAAGCATCCAAAACCGCTTCGACAAAACCTGAGGATATATCTGGAATGGCAGTTAGAATTCGTTTAACAAGACTTGGCAGAAAGAAAAAACCATTTTACCGTATCGTAGTTGCTGATGCGGAGCGTGCACGTGACGGGAAATTTCTTGATGTGATTGGAACCTACGATCCACTTAAAGACCCTGTTGTAATTAAGCTTGACAACGCCAAGCTTGAAGATTGGCTTGGAAGAGGCGCACTGCCCACAACAACTGTAAAGAGCATTCTCAAGAAAGCTCCGGCAGCCGAGTAATTCATTATGCAGGAACTGATCACTTTTATCGCCAGATCGTTGGTAGATACCCCCGATGATGTACAGGTAACTGTCACTGAAGAAGATGATACCATATTGGTTGACCTGACCGTGGCCAAGGAAGATCTTGGTAAAGTGATTGGTAAACAGGGCAGAACAGCAAGAGCTATGCGCTCCTTGCTCTCTGCTGCTGCTGGCAAAGAAGACAAAAAATCTCGCCTCAATATTCTGGAATAAGTCCCGGAAATGGCGGATTCGTTTTCTTTTGACTCAGGAAAATATGTTCTAATTGCAAAGGTAACCAAGGCTCACGGTATAAAGGGTGAGTTGAAAATGCATGCTTTTTCCGGTCAGCCACAAAGTATTACACAGCACAGCAAACTGTTTCTACTTTCCAGGCAGGGTCAGTTATCGCCATTTCTGGATGTTGTCAGGTCGCGGGCAGGCAATAAAGAAGCAATTGTACTACTGAAAGGTATTTCTGATCGGAATAGTGCAGAAAAATTGTGCGGATATGGTGTGCTGGTAAAAAAAGAAGATCTCCCGGAACTTGAAAATGACGAGTTCTATCTCCACGAGCTTGAAGGGATTCAAGTGAAGACTGAGGCAGGAGAAATTCTTGGAGCAGTTGATTCTTTCTTTCACAACGGAATGCAGGATCTTCTGGTTATAAAGAAGGGAAAGAATGAAATTATGATCCCCCTTGTCCCTGGAATCATAATTAAAAGGGATAAGAAATGTTTGATAATCGCACCACCACCAGGGCTTCTCGATATAAACTCTGGTGAAAATGCAAAGGGCTGAAGCCCATGTTTTTTGACATACTTACCATTTTCCCGGATCTTCTTGATTCCCCCCTGAACGAGTCCATTATTCGAAGGGCAAGGACAGGTGGTCAGATACAAATAGGGATCACCAATATCCGTGATTTTGCCACGGATAAGCACTCCATGACCGATGATCGGCCTTTTGGAGGTGGTGAAGGCATGGTAATGAAACCTGAACCCCTTGCGAGTGCTCTTGAATGTGTCAAAAACATGAATGGTACGGGCCATGTTGTACTTCTCAGCCCACAGGGCAGGCAGTACAATCAGCAGGTAGCAAAGGAATTAAGCAGGAAGCAGCATCTTATTCTTATTTGCGGCCGCTATGAAGGTGTTGATAAGCGCTTCATCGATGCAGCGGTGGATGATGAGATATCCATTGGAGATTATATCCTCACCGGTGGAGAGCTTGCTGCAATGATCATCGTAGATTCGGTGACCAGAATATTACCAGGTGTATTGGGATGTGCTGATTCTGCTGGAAAAGACACCTTCAGCAGGAAATTGCTAAAACATCCCCAGTACACAAGACCACGTAATTTTAATGGTGTTGAAGTTCCCGATGTTCTTTTATCTGGAGATCATGCAGGAATTGAGCGTTATCGATTCATTGAGTCCGTTCGCAGAACACTGGAGAGGCGTCCTGATCTCATAATTCAGGAATATGGATCATTCAGTAAAGCTGAGGTTAAACTGCTTAAAAAGCATACACTTTTTGACCAGATAAAAAAATTACACACAGAGCAATGAAGACAGGCACCAGCGGGTTAGACATTGTTCTTGTTCACCACCCTGTGGTCAATAAAAGTGGAGAGATTATTGGTTCTGCTGTAACCAATCTTGATATCCACGACATTGCAAGGGCTGGAAAAACATACGGAGTTGACAATTATTATATTGTTACGCCTTATGAAGATCAGCAGGTGCTGGTCAAAGAAATTCTTGATCACTGGAAAACAGGGCATGGCGCAAGTCGCAACCCTGCACGAAAAGAGGCCCTTGAACTTGTAAAACTATCAAGTAGTCTCGACGCTGTTATTGAACAGATAACTGATAAACGAGGACAAATTCCCCAGCTTATCAGTACCAGTGCCAGGATGCAGGAAAAGACTTTAACTTATGATGATGTTCGTGCTAAAATTGCTAAAAAGAAGCCAATACTTCTGCTCTTTGGCACGGCTCACGGACTGGCCCCACAGGTTATGAAAATGACAGACTACTGTCTTCCACCTGTTGGAGCAAATACTGGATATAGTCATCTTTCTGTACGTTCGGCAGTATCGATCATCCTTGATCGATTACTCAGCGTATAAAAAGATAATAAGGTTTAAATTAAGAATAAATACCAGCCACCTGATGTGGCATAACCGATAAACAACGGAAACTATCATGAGTACAATTATTGACAGAATTGAAATGGAGCAGATGCGCCAGGATCACCCGGATTTTCGTCCAGGTGACACTGTAAAAGTATATATTCGCATTATTGAGGGAGCTAAAGAACGTATCCAGATTTTCCAGGGTGTGGTTATTAAGCGTAAAAAAGCTAATATGGGCGCTTCTTATACTGTTCGTAAGATTTCCCATGGTGTCGGTGTTGAAAAAACATTTGCTCTGCACAATCCTCGTATTGAGAAGATTGAAGTTGTAAGTCGTGGGCGTGTTCGTCGTTCTCGTCTTTATTATCTTCGCGATCGTCGTGGTAAGGCTGCACGTATCCGCGAGCGCGGTTATGTGCGCTAGAAAGCAAGAAAAAAAAAACAAAAACAGCATCCAGAAAACATCCTGTCGCTGTTTTCTCCTCCCCATGAGGATAATTTTTTTCTAGAGCGTGAGCTGCAACAACAGGGTTTTCCTGTTGTTGCAGGACTAGATGAAGTCGGGAGAGGCCCTCTTGCCGGCCCTGTTGTTGCTGCTGCCGTTATCCTTCCTCCTACGTGTCAACACTCCCTGTTTATAGACTCCAAAAAGCTCTCCCCAAAAAAACGTAAGCTTCTTTTTGACCACCTTCTAAAGATTCCTGCCCGGATTGGCATAGGTATTGTCTCTCACAAACTCATTGATAGGATTAATATCCTCCAGGCTTCCCTTCTTGCCATGAAACGAGGTGTAAACAAACTAAAAAAAGACTCTTTTACGCCGGATTTCCTTCTGATTGACGGAAAGTTCCCCATCCCCATGAGAATTCCTCAACAGCCTTTAATCAAAGGGGAAGGTCGGTCAGCATCCATTGCAGCCGCATCCATCATAGCCAAAGTAACCCGCGACAGAATCATGGCACAATTGCATGATAGATATCCACAATATAACTTCATACAAAACCAGGGCTATCCCACCAGAGAACATCGTGAGGCAATAAAAAATCATGGCATCTGCCCCCATCATCGTCTAAGTTTTAGAGGAGTTAAAGAATTTGTCTAAGACTCGAATCACGCTCGGGAGGCAGGGTGAAGATCTTGCCACAGACTATTTAAAAACCAGGGGATATAAGATACTTGTTCGAAACTACAGGCAAAAAACAGGGGAAATTGATATCATAGCACGTGACGGTGAGTGCCTGGTCTTTATTGAAGTTAAAACCAGAACAAGCATTCTCTTTGGACAACCTTACGAGGCGGTCACGCAGAAAAAACAGAGGCAGATCAGCCGGGTGGCACTTGATTACATCACAAGGAACAAACTACACAATAAAGCCATGCGATTTGATGTTGTCTCTGTTCTTATTCCTGCTCATGGAAAAATAGAAATCAATCATTTGCCTGCTTGTTTTGAGGCGATGCTTTGATTTTATAATCATTCTCTAATTCACTATTATTATGCTGCCACTCGCTGTAACGATGGGATGTCCGGCTGGAATTGGGCCGGAGATTATACTAAAATACTTTAAACAGTTTAACAATGATCCTTTATCACCGATTATTGTTGTTGGGGATAAAAATGTTTTAGAGTTTTATGCAGAAAAACTTCAAATAAACTCTTCTATCATTTCCTGGGAACAAGGTGTTACCATCCCCACCAGACCAGGTACGATTCCTGTTTTTGAAACTTCCAACCTACCACTAAAATCTATTCAGCCCGGAGTTTTCTCTAAAGATACTGCCATTGCGATGGCAGATGCCGTCATTACAGCAGTAAAAGAAATTCAAAAGAATAATTTTTCTGGCCTTTGTACCTGCCCCATCTCCAAAGAAGCACTTCAGAAAAGTGGACAACACTTTCCCGGCCATACCGAGATGCTTGCATCCTTAACAAATAGTTCTGAACAGGTGATGATGCTGGCTGGCACAACTCTTCGAGTGACTCTTGCCACTATCCACTGCGCCATTGCACAGGTACCTGGACTGCTTCACATCGAGTCATTACTTAAATTGTACAAAACCACCTATTCAAGTCTGCTGAAAGATTTTAATATTGCTGCACCAAGGCTTGCTGTTGCTGCACTGAACCCCCATGCCG
Source organism: uncultured Desulfocapsa sp. (assembly GCA_947311475.1). Lineage (GTDB taxonomy): Bacteria > Desulfobacterota > Desulfobulbia > Desulfobulbales > Desulfocapsaceae > Desulfocapsa. Next base: position 11,550 of record CAMZLK010000101.1, on the reverse strand, counting down.
GAGAAGGTGGCATGTTTGGCAGTGAAGAACAGGACATCATCACTCCTTCCATTAAACTGGCACAACAAAAAGGCATGGCAATTGACGGCCCTTTCCCTCCTGATACAATTTTCGCAAAAGCCTCGCAAGGGAGGTATGATGCTGTTATTTGTATGTACCATGACCAGGGACTCATTCCATTTAAACTTCTGCATTTCAAAGATGGTGTTAATATCACCCTGGGCCTACCCATTGTACGAACATCTGTTGACCATGGTACCGCCTATGATATTGCCGGAAAAGGCTTGAGTGACCCTTCAAGCCTTACAGCTGCCATTGAACTTGCCAGGACTATAATAAAAAACAGAACACAAGCCATAAAAGCATGATAAAAAACAACACATCCGGACTGCTGATTGTTTTTGAAGGAACAGACGGAACAGGAAAGTCCACCCAGTTAAAGCTTCTTGAAACTGCTCTTAGACAGAGAGGTTTTTCTATTGAGTCCACCTTTGAACCAAGCAATGGAAGATATGGAAAACAAATCCGTGCTCTTTTTACAGACAGAAGACAAATTAGCAGGGAAGAGGAACTCGACCTCTTTATCGCCGATCGAAAAGACCATGTAGATAGACTTATAACACCAGCGCTACAAAGTGGAAAAGTAGTCCTCTGTGACAGGTATTATCTCTCAACAATTGCCTATCAAGGCGCAGCAGGGCTTGATCCTGATTATATTCTTTCCAGAAATTATTTTGCCCCGGATCCTGATCTCGCACTCCTTTTTCATACCCCCGTTGAAACCGGAATTCGACGTATTACCGAAGGAAGAGGTGAAACTCTCAATGATTATGAAAAAGAAGAATATTTACAAAAAGTAGCAGAACAATTTAAACAAATGAAACTTCCCTTTATCCAACGTATCGACGCAACGAGTGATATAAACACCATCCATAAAGAAGTCCTCGAACACGTTACTCTGCTTCTTAAATCACAATGACACAAAAAACATCCCGGCATTTATCTTTTGTTAGTCTTTTCTGTATGCTTTTTTTCCTTTTCGGGTGCAGTTCTATTCCCCACGAAGAAACCGCACCCGGGCAGGCTCTGTTCCCTGAAGATACCGACTCAACCGTTTCAGCCGATCAGGAGGATAGTTCCTGCTCCTATTTTTACTTTTTATGGGGTGTACACGCTGAAAACAATACGCTATACAGTGAAGCGGAAGAAGCCTATGAAAAAGCTCTCATCTGCGACCCAGAATCACAGTACATCCTTCGCAAACTCCCTATCCTTCTCATCAGGATGGGAAAACAGGCAGGAGCTGCAAAATGGTTACGAACCCTCATTGAAAAGTACCCTGATGAACTTCAGGATAGATTGCTTCTAGCCCGTTTGAACATCCGCAATGGTGATATTGATGAGGCCATTCAACTCTACAAAGAGCTCATCAAACTCACACCGGAAGATGAAACCATGCTCCTTCGTTTAGGCTTTCTCTATTCGGAGCAAAAGCGGTACAGTGAGGCAGAGCAGACATTTCGTCAAGCCCTTAGTCTTAACAAGGAGTCTTTCTTTGCCCATCTTTACCTTGCCCGCCTCGCTGTCGAGACCAAAGATATCGATCAGGCTGCAAAATGGTACAAAAAGGCCCTGTCAATAAACTGGTCTGTGGATCTGGCTTTTGAACTTGCCGAATTTTACGGCATACAGGAAAACTACAAAAAGGTCGAACAGCAATACCGCTCCATTTTGGAGAATGATCCTAAAAATCATCGGGCAGGATTAGGACTTGTCCATACCTTATTGGTTCAGGACAAAGAAAAAAGAGCCCTTCAGATACTTGCCCAATTACGAAAGAACAGCGACTCTCCAAACCAGATAGATATCATCACAGCAAGGCTCTATTTGCGTTCTAAGAATTTTAATAAAGCGGCAACTATTCTTGAGCCCCTTGCAACCAGCCAGGAAGTTCCGGAAGCGACATACATGCTGGCCGTTATTCGTTACCAGCAAAAACAACTGGATAAAGCCATTACCCTGCTCCAAACCATTGAGGAGGAATCTGCTCAGTATGAAAACGCCATTTCTCTACAGGTTCGCATCCTCCTGGAACAAAAAAAACAGGATCTGGCCATCAAACGTATTGATGCTGCCCTGAAAAACACAAGGACCGTAAGCCCCGAACTCTATACACTTCTAGCATCTATCTACATGGAACAAAATCAGATGCAGAAAGGCTATGATGTTCTCGAAAGAGCCCTTATTAAATATCCTGACAATCCTCAAATATACTTTGAATATGGCCTTCTACTCGAACAGGATGCCATGCAGCAAAAAGCAATAGAGCGCATGAAAAAAGTTCTCGAACTTGAACCGGATCACGCCGAGGCATTAAACTACCTTGGCTACACCTGGGCTGATAACAATGTTAACCTGGAAAAAGCACTTGAGTATATTCAGAAATCAATGAACCTAAAGCCCGGCAGTGGCTATATTCAGGACAGTCTTGGCTGGGTCTATTTCCGTATGGGAAAGCTTGATCTTGCCATCCAGGAGATTAATGCGGCCCTGCTGCTTGAACCTGATGACCCAAATATCTATGAGCACCTGGGGGATATCTATCAGAAACAGGGTAAAAGAAAAAAAGCAGCGGATGCATTTAAAAAAGCTGAAAAGCTCTTCACCACCGAAAGCAGCAAAATCCGCATACGGGAAAAATTAAATGGACTACAATAAAATACTCAAAACGTTAACAGCTTTTATGCTGCCCCTTTGTCTCACATCTCTTTTACTCTCCGGTTGTTCCACAAAACGCTGGTCGGAACCATTAACAGAAGAAGAAGGATCGGAAATATCCTCAATTATCAGTAAAATGCACGACCAGGAAAAATCATGCCCGGACAGCCTTGACGCCAATGCCAAAATCTTTTTCAGAAGCCCTGCATCAAACTCCGGGATTACCAGCTACGTCCAGTTGCACTCTCCTTCTTTTGTCAAATTCATTATCACAAATCCTCTGGGAATGATGATGTATGCCTTTACCAGTGATGGAACATCATTTCAAATTCTGGATTCCGTAAGTCAACTGCACATTCGAGGGAATGTACGAACATTTGCGATACGGAAGAGAATGCCACCTGTTCTTGGAGAAGGAGAATGGTTTAGTTACCTCACTGGTCGTTTACCTTCTTACCCGTTGAACATTCAAACAGTAAGCATGGATTCGACCGACACAACAGCATGGATTCACCTTGCCCAGTCAAAAGCTGGTACAACTGACGACAGCAGGTGGGTGCATATTGACCCGGAAAGACACAAAGTTCTGGGTTACCTGTTTCTGGATGCAAGTGGAAAAACAATCGCAGAGATTTCGTACGGAGAGCAGAAGGGGACCGGGGACATTTGTCAACCCAGGGAAAAAATATACATAACAGATCTTCCCTGGGGATCAGAAATACAAATAGACCTTCAGGATATCAGTACTGAGACGCAGTTTAACCAGTCAGATTTCATATTGCCTGTTCCTGCTGATTACCACAAACAACTACAACCTTAAGCAAACGTTATTCCATCGTTTCTTCTGTTAAATCATACGTATTTATGATAATAACAAAAAGGTTGTCTTCCTTAAAAAACACCTGCTGCAAATCATAGTTTTGATTGGGTACGAGTTCCAGTGTGACACGGATTAAATCAGAGTCCTCGAGCTGCTTCGCACTCACCCTCTCAACATATTCACCATGGGTAACCAACTCCTTTATCACGTTGTCTCCCAGGCGTGTCCCTGCAAAGTCACAGATAACAAGTGGCGTGCCCTCTTCTTCTCCAGTTACTGTCGGTGGGTAAAAGCCATTTAACTTAAAAAGCACCATCTCCCCTTTGCTGGATGTATTCTCAAAAGAAATTTCAGTGAGAAGTGGATCAAGAATCGGATCGGTTTCTTCTTTCGCAACAGGGATGACTTTCTCTACTGCCGCCACTGTAGCTGGCACAGCTTCAACTCCCTCTTCTGCCGTCTCAGTTACGTTAACAGCTTCCGGTTTTTGCTTTTCATCAACTGCTTTCACAACAACAGTCTCTTCCTGAGCTACAACGAGTGGTTCAGGAGATACTACTTTTTCCCGCTCAGCTTTTATAACCACCGTCTCAATTTTTCCAGAAACACCCAAAGGATAAAGCTGAATGGTAAGGATGTTATCTTTCTCATTGAACTTCTGATCAAAATCAATAGCTTCACCTGGAACCAGATCCATCACCACCCTAATCTTGTCACTATGGCGCCCAATACGAATTTTCTGTATCATCTCTCCTTTTGCCGCTATGGATGACGGGACAGACCGGGCCAACCTGGTTTCCATAAAATCAAAAACAACCCTGGGATTATCTCCCTTTAAGGCAAAAGCTTTCGGTAGCCATGGGCCGTTTAAATAAAAATCCACTGATTCCGACTGACCATTTGTTTCATGAAAAACTACTTTTTTGATCAGGCCTTCTGCTGCAAACAACGGATTTGAGGAGAAGAAAAAAAGACACAAAAGAACACAAAGTGAAACAGTTTTACGAAGCTGCATATAAATACCCAGGTAACCTTCTATTTTTTAAGGAACAAATCAGATACTTTGTTGAATACATCATCCTCTCTTGTAAAGTCAACTTATTTTCAGTAAATGACTAGCATGGAAGTTTTCTCATATCAGGGCTCAGCGCCAGTTTACAACATCCCAGAACCTTTATTGAAGGCAAACACATTCTCAGATGAAACAAAAAAATAAACAGAGTGAAATTCTCCCTTTTGTTAATAAACCAGGACGTTACCTCGGACACGAGTACAATGGTATTGTAAAAGAGTGGGATCAGACAGCAACGCATTGTGCTCTCATTTTTCCAGATCTCTACGAAATTGGCATGTCCCATCAGGGCCTGCAAATTCTTTATCATATCTTAAACAGTCAGGATGAGATACTGGCCGAGCGTTGCTACTGTCCGGCCAAAGATATGGAAGAGTTACTGAGAAAGAGTGAATTACCCCTTTGTTCTCTTGAAAACAACCGCCCTTTGCAGGATTTTGACATTATCGGTTTCACCCTGCCCTATGAACTTTGCTACACAAACATCCTCACCATCCTTGATCTTGCTGGGATTCCGTTTCGTTCTGCAGACCGTGATGAGCAGATGCCGATCATCCTTGGTGGTGGATCATGCAGTCTTAACCCGGAGCCCGTTGCCGACTTTTTTGATGCCATCCTGCTTGGAGATGGTGAAGAAGCTGTTCTTGACATAACAGCAAGCATCAGGATTGCAAAAGAAGAAAAACTCTCGCGAAGTGAAACGTTACTAAAACTTGCCGCTGTTCCCGGCGTTTATATTCCCTCACTCTTTCAGCCCCGTTATGACGAAACAGGACGTATCACCGAAATAACACCATTAAAATCTGAATTCCCCCAGGTTACGAAACGTGTCTTAGGTGATTTGTCGGCCATGGATCATCTCCTTCATCCCCTTGTCCCCAACTCTAAAATTGTCCATGACCGTTTAGGAGTTGAAGTAGCCAGAGGGTGTACCAGAGGATGCAGATTTTGTCAGGCCGGGATGATTTACAGGCCCGTTCGGGAACGAAGTCCTGAACAAATTTTTGAACTTGCAACCGCTGGTATAAAAAACTCAGGATTTAATGAACTGGCACTGCTTTCACTTTCAACAGGCGATTACTCCTGCCTGGGAACAACACTGCCTCAACTTATGGACCGATTTGCAGATGAGGCTATTTCAGTTTCCATGCCATCCATGCGTGTTGGAACACTCACGCAGGATCTCATGGATCAGATTAAACGGGTTCGCAAGACTGGCTTCACCCTGGCCCCAGAGGCCGGCAGTGAACGTCTACGCCGCGTTATTAACAAGGGAATTACAGAAGAAGATCTGCTCAAAACCGCCAAAGATGCCTTTGGTCTCGGTTGGAAGGTGATGAAGCTTTATTTCATGATTGGTCTTCCGGAAGAAAGCAGCGAAGATATTGAGGCAATTGCAGAGCTTGCAAAAAAGACTAAACAGGTTGGAAATGAATCGGGTGGAAGAGGACGGCAGCAGATAAATGTCAGTGTGGGGACTTTTGTACCAAAACCACATACTCCCTTCCAGTGGAGTGCGCAAATCTCAATGGCTGAGAGCCATGAAAAAATCAGACACCTTAAAAGGGCACTTCCGCGAAGGGGCATTAATCTTAAATGGCATGATCCTGAACAGAGTTTTCTGGAGGGTGTTTTTTCACGTGGTGATCGCCGCCTCTCCTTTCTTCTTGAAACCGTCTGGAAAAAAGGTGCACGCCTTGATGGCTGGTCCGATTTCTTTGATCTCACACGTTGGAAAGAAGCAGCAGAAGAATGTTCCCTGAATCTTGAAGATTTTTTGCGCAAACGCGAACTCAACGAAATACTCCCATGGCAACACCTCGGTAGTGGTGTTGATGAAGAGTTCCTTAAAAAAGAACTCGAAAAAGCACATAGCGAATCCTATACCCCCGATTGTCGTTATCATGCCTGCCAGAAATGTGGCTTATGCGATTTTGAAACAATTAAACCTGTTGTGATCGACAGACATCGTGGTCAGGGAAAAGATGCTAAAAGTTCTCTTGCACCAGACAGCACCCCGGTAAAAGGAGCAAAGCAGCAACATGAAGACAAACATTTTTATTATGTTGTCAGCTATTCCAGAGTAAGCGATATCTGTTATCTCGGGCATCTGGAAATTCTGCAGATTGTTTTTCGCATTCTGCGGCGTGCTGGAATCCAGACAAATTTTTCAAAGGGTTTCAATCCTTCTCCCAAGGTTTCTTTTGGCCCTGCCCTGCCCGTTGGCACCCAGAGCCTGGCAGAATATTTTATAATGGATCTTCCAGAACCGCTTGATAATCTTCTTGATGCAAAGGCCAGGCTTAATCAACAGATTCCTCCGGGACTCGAAATAATAGACATTGAACTCAGCAATGGTTCTGTTCCTCAAAAAGTCATCAGCTCCTATCGCATAACGTTAAAGAAGGCTCTCACGAAAAATGATTGCAGACTTTTTGAACAATTTCTGGCAAAAGAAGAATTCTTCGTTACACGTGTTCGAAAACGAAAAAGTAAAGAGATAAACATTCGGCCACTGGTGGCCAGCCTTGAGGTCATTGATAATAATACATTGTCCTTGGAACTCATAAGTATTGCAAGCGCAGCGGGTGTGAAACCTCTTGAAGCCATTGCTGCAATCCTTAAAAATGAGCCGCAAGAATTCCTGACTTCTGTTGTTATTAAAACCGGTTGGAAGGAGTTAAAGTAAATCAGTTGCTTCCATTGCGCTGTATATGGTAGACATGTGGAATTAAAATTAAGTATCGCAAATATCTTCAGACTAAATAATAAGGAGAAAAATCATGACAACAAAGAAAATCATCCTTCGTGATGATGAGCTGCCAACCCAATGGTATAATGTGGGGCCTGATATCCCAAATGGCCTGCTCCCTCCCCTTGATCCCGAGACAAACGAGCCAATGGGACCAGAAAAACTTGGTGTCATCTTCCCCATGGCTCTCCTGGAACAGGAAATGTCCCAAGAGCGATTCATAGATATTCCCGAAGAAGTTCAAGATGTTTTGAAGATCTGGCGACCATCTCCGCTTGTTCGTGCAAGAAATCTTGAGCAGGCGCTCGGTACTAAATCAAAAATATATTTTAAAAACGAAGGTGTTTCACCTGTTGGATCACATAAGCCGAACTCTGCTGTTCCTCAGGCTTATTATAATGCCAAAGAAGGTATTAAGAGATTATCCACAGAAACAGGGGCAGGACAATGGGGAAGCGCACTCTCCTTTGCCACCCAAAAGTTTGGACTTGAGTGTAAGGTCTATATGGTTCGGATATCATTTGACCAGAAACCATACCGTAAATCCATGATGCACACCTTTGGTGCGTCCATCGTGGCAAGCCCCAGCGAGGAGACAAACATCGGTCGTCAAATCCGTGAACAATACCCTGATACGGCAGGCTCGCTCGGTATCGCCATCTCCGAAGCCATTGAAGATGCAGCAGGCCGCGACGACACAAACTACGCTCTTGGTTCTGTTTTAAACCATGTTATCCTGCATCAAACCATCATTGGACTTGAAGCCAAAAAGCAGATGAAAATTGCAGGTGACTATCCGGATGTTATTGTTGGTTGTTGTGGTGGCGGCTCAAACTTTGCGGGTCTTGCTGCTCCTTACCTTCCAGAATACCTTGATGGCAAGAAAATCCGTTTTGTGGGCATAGAGCCTGCTTCCTGCCCCACACTCACCGCAGGAACCCTGGCGTATGACTTTGGTGACGTTGCTCAAATGACACCACTCTTGAACATGTACACCCTTGGACATGATTTTATTCCACCTGGAATTCATGCCGGAGGCCTTCGCTATCACGGTATGTCTCCAATTGTATCTGCTCTGGTTCGGGAAAAGATTATTGATCCGGTTAAAGTTCATCAACTCGAATGCTTTGAGGCAGGTGTCCTCTTTGCAAGAACTGAAGGTATCATCCCCGCGCCTGAAACCTGCCATGCCATACGCGGTGCAATCATTGAGGCCACGCGGGAACTTGATAAGCCACAAACGATCCTCTTTAACTTTTCCGGACACGGACTTATTGATATGGCGTCTTATGACAAATACTTTTCAGGTGATCTGCATAACTATGATTATCCGAAAGAAGCCATTGCAGCATCCATGGCTAAACTTCCAAAAGTCTAATTCAGATTTATTCTGTGATTGCAGTTCACTTGCCCAAACTGCTTCGGAATGCTTTTTCACATAGTGTTTCCGGAGCAGTTGTTCTTTTCTTTCTTCTTTTTTTACTGCCCTTTCCATGCCATACCCGCGAACTCTCCAAGGCCAGCAAATATATAAGCAATGGTGGTTACGCCCTCAGTAAAAATGGAAAAACAATCTTTTCCAGAAACCTGAAAAAGCCCTTTATCCCTGCATCAACAATCAAGCTCGTCACCAGTCTTGCCGCGCTTGAAATACTTGGCCGTGATTACCATTTCAGTACGTGGGTCTATTTCGATAAAAAACAAAAAATCCTGTATATTAAAGGTTCGGGGGATCCTTATCTCGTTTCAGAAAAAGTTCGTAAAATCACACTGGACATTGCATCAAAAGGAATCGTTGAGATTTCCGATATTATTCTCGATGATTCAGCCTTTGCAATGGAACATAAAGAAACAGAAGGGTCAGAGAACTCAAAAAACCCATACGATGCACTCTGTTCTGCACTTGCTGTCAATTTCAACAGCCTTCCATTAAAAGTACTCCATAAAGCAAAAGTAAGATCTCCCGAATCCCAAACACCCTACCTCAAAATCATGGGGAAAATCGGAAAGGAGCTTAGCAGTGGATATCATCGTGTGAATATAGATGCCTTTCCACAACTTGCCCATCTCTCCAACGGACTTCTTTATTGCGGCCAACTCTTTAAAGCACTTCTAAGAGAGAATGGCATCATAGTCACAGGCAAAATACAACATGGAAGAGTACCAGCAAACGCCCAACTACTCCATCATTATATTGCCAGTGAGGATGTGGCCGAACTGGTACAGAGGTGTCTGTTGTCGTCGAGCAATTTTATGGCCAATCAGCTTTTTTTATCAATGGGCGCAAAAGTCTATGGCTTCCCGGCTACCTGGGGAAAAAGCCAGAAAGCAATGAACACATTTATTCACGAATCCCTTGGGCTGGTTGACAATCAAATACACATGGTAGAAGGATCAGGGCTGTCAATAGAAAACAAGATCAGTCCAGAGGCGATGCTTCTGGTGCTAAACAAATTCAGGCCGTTTGCGTCTTTAATACCCATAAAACATGGAGTTCGAATGAAATCAGGAACTCTTCGGAAATCTGGCGTGTTTTGTTATGCAGGATTCATCCAAAAAGACAATACCCAACGCTCCTTTGTGATTCTTCTTAACCAAAAACGAAATGTCAGAGATATAATTCTTAAAATTCTCCATCGTCAATAATCCCAGGATCTCTTTCAGTTCCATATTTCCACAACAGTACAGATTCGACAACATAACAGTAGCAGTTCAGTGCCACATCAACTCCTCCCTTATGCCATTTGGAAAGATTTCTATTCATTCTTTCTGTTGGGGAAGCTATTTAACTTACAAATTCATACATATAGCCATAGCAGACAAAATGGTTTATCTTATGTTGCCAAAACCTGGAAAATCAACAATTATTTCTTTTAAAACTTGTGGAGAAGCATGAAGAAAAACATAATCAAATTTATTCCATTTTTCATCATAGCAGCATTTTTGGTGTCAGGGTGCGCTCAGGATACGAAATCCACCGCCACTGTGTCCAAGCCTGCAGTAAGTACCCAGACCGTGATGCCCAAAGGACCAGTATATACGGGAAAAATTGTAGGAAAATCAAACAAGGCCAAAAGTATCTCTATTTCTGTTGGGAAAGGAAAAAAAGCAAAGATCGTTATGGTCAAGTTCGACAGTAAAACCAAAGGTGTTGACCATGCCGCCAAAGGCCGTGCTTCAATAATATTTTATGAAATGCGTGACGGCCAGCCCTGGGCTACCGACATTAAACCAAAGTTTGCTGCACTCCCTGAAGGCGTTACCGAAATAAAGACAGATGAATTAAAATCCCTGCTCTCCGCAAAGACTGATTTTATACTGGTCGATGCCCGTCCTGAAAAACGATATGCTGCTGCTCACCTGGCTGGTGCTATAAACATAAGTACAAAAGAATACAAGAAGAAGGCTGCTACAGCACTCCCTAAAGACAAGAACAAATTAATCATCATGTATTGCGGAGGGCCCACATGAGGAATGTCAAATAAAGTCGCCGGTTCGGCGGTTAAAGATGGTTATAAAAACGTTAAAGTTTACCTTCAGGGACAACCTGCCTGGATTAATGCCGGCAATCGTGTTTATGCAAGCAAAGACAACATAACAAATGAAAAAATTATTCTTATCGATCTTCGCTCCAGGAAGAAATCTGTAGCTGGCCGCATCGCCCGCTCGGTTTCTATTCCTTATGGTTCGCTTGATGACCGTCTGGCAGACATTCCCAAAAAGGCTCCTGTGGTTTTATACAGTGATAATACAGAGGAAGTTAGTGAAGCACTTGAAGATCTTCGTGATGAAGGTTACAAAAAAGTTGCCCTCGTTGCAGGAAACTATGCTGGTTGGGTCAAATCTGAAAAGGTAAAACATGAATAAATTATCGTACCGTCATCAAGCGGTTAATTAAATTAAAATGGTTCATTGAGGAAGCATTCACCTGAGAGTGGTCAACAAGCACCTGAATCGGAGAGTAAAATTTGCATTTCTATTAATCTACCTTTTGTCATGTCTATGTTTTTTTGACATTTCTGTAAGGTCAAATTCGATTTAATTTCTACTTTTTTTCAAAGACAATTTATGTTTCTTAAAATTATTTTTTTGTGTGAATTGATTTAATTAATTAACTGAGGTGTGCATAAATGTAATTTAAGTAGTATATTCAATCTTACAGTCTCAATTATACGGTAACAAAATACG
>CAMZLK010000100.1 GCA_947311475.1 uncultured Desulfocapsa sp. | reverse complement strand
GTGCAGGATAACCCGCGACGAGGTCGTCAATATAATCAAACCTTTTGTTCGTGTCAACTATAAAATTGACTCGCCTTGTCGATTGTTGGGGGAAAGCTTACTTCATGCTCTCCCTCACTCAGCGACCGCGGCAAACTACCCAATTGAGGAGGAGGTGTCAATGGAAATTCGCCTGTTATTTGAAAAGAAAATATGAAAACTTTATAGAGGGCGATAATACAGGGGGTTACTGGGGAGATTCTTTTGTCTGATTCTGAGGGGGAGATAATAATGGCCGTTAAAAAGCAATAAATTCTAACGGCCAGGAAATTAAAAAACGTGAATGGTACACTTTTAGCGTCGACTGTGAGAAAACTTTTACGATTTCTCAGAAAGTTTTGCCTGCAGTAGATCACCAAAAGTTCCAAGGGAAGAGGACTGCTTCTTATTTGATTGCTTAAAATCTTTAACAAGCTGATCTTCTGATTTTTGATCATCTTCAGGACTGACATAATCGGATGGTTTTAAACTGATACGTTTTTCTGCAAGATCAACACTCTCAACCTGCACCTCAATCTCCTGTCCTTCTTCAAGCACCTCACGTGGATGGTTAATCCGTCTTCCTTTGCCCAATTTTGAGATATGTATTAATCCGTCCACCCCAGCCTCAAGGGAGACAAAAGCCCCAAACTGTGCAAGGCGTACAACTTTACCCATGATGATGTTGCCATTGCTGAGTTTCGCTGCCGCCTCTTCCCAAGGATCTTCCAGGGTTTCTTTAATGCTTAGTGTTATACGATTTTTATCCCAGTCCAGTTTTTTTACAAGCACACTGACTTTTTGATCGATACTATAATAATCTGCGATGTTCTCAACTCTACTCCAGCCGATTTCAGAAATAGGAACGAGGCCATCGACGCCACCAATATCAACGAATGCACCAAAATCCCGAATAGAAGTTACGACACCTTCGATTGTTTGACCTTCTGAAAGGGTTTCTTTTAATGAGTCTCGTAGTTTTTCACGTTCCAATTCGAGAAGTTCCCGAGCTGACACGACGATGTTCCTGCCATTTTCTTCAAAGCGGGTAATGAGAAAGTGCATGCGTTTATCCAGGTATTCCGCAGCGGCATCTTCAACTCTTCGCAAGCCCATTTGTGAATAGGGGCAAAATGCCCGAATTGAACCACCAAGGGTGATCTCAAAACCGCCTTTGATTTCTTCCTTAACAAGACCTTCGACAGGGATACCACTTCGACAGGCTTCTTCGAGGTGCTCGGTGTTTTTTCCCGATCCGATACTGATTGTAAACAGCTGTGCCCCTCCTTTGCCCTTCAGGAAGTAAACTTCAAGTTTATCACCAATGGCTGCTTCTTGTTCCTGTTCATCAGTTTGTAATTCTGATGCATCAAGTATACCTTCACTTTTTCCACCGGTATCGAGAAAAATCGATTCCTGGCTAATACCAACAATGGTGGCAGTAATTTTCTGGCCAGGGTTTAGGCGGCGGACTGGTTTGGATTCGGTTTCCTGAAAAAGTTCTGCAAAACTTGCACTGTCTTCGGACATTGTGTTTACCTGTTGTTGTTATAGGTGAAGGTGAAAATTTCGACAATTATACCCATTTCTCAAGTGGAAGGGAAGGGCTGAAATGCGTCTTGATTAATGGCCAGTGCCAGAAACTGATTGTTTTCGTGGAAAACGAGTTTCTTATCTTGAAGATCCATTAAGAATCTCTGTATTGTGGCCATTGGTATCCCTGGGAATTTTTTGTGGATTTCTTGTAGCTTGCGGATTTTTCGACAGAAGAGATATATCTCCCTTGACCGCCCTTGTAATCTGTGTTGCAGCGGAGGTCCGGTAACTTGTTCCTGACGAATGAGAAGAAAAGAGCTGCCTTCACGATAGCTGAGAGGCGGACGAGAAGACTTACGATCGTTATGGAATGTATTCCATGCTGAAATCTTCTTGCTAACGCCTTTCCATTGCCTGCGCTGGAACAAACGATCCCCTCTGTAATCTTTTATGAGCATGTTGAGATTATCCAGTACTGTCTTTGGGATAAGTTTTTTATTGTTTGGGTGTTGTGTTATGGCTTGAATACCATACTCTTGGGGGGCCGCTTCTACTGGTGATCCATGGCCGAGAAAAAATGAGGCGCTAGCAAGAGGAGAATAGGGGAGAACAAAGTCGAGATTTTTGAGGGTCTCCTGCACTTCTTCTTTGTTGCTGCCTGGAAATTCAATTATTATATTTCCATCGAGCTGAATTCCGGCTTCTGCACTTTGGCGCATGGCAGCAATGTTCTCAATTGCCGTTGTTCCCTTTTTCATTTTGTTGAGCAAACTGGTGGAGAGTGACTCTATACCAACCTGGATTGTTGAAAGTCCACCACGTCCATAGCGTTGCGGTGTGTCCGGATCAGTAAGAATCCGGACTTCTGCAAAAAAATCATAGTCAACAGCCGTTTGGGCAGTATTCTTAAAAAAGGTGTCAGCTTCTTTTGGAGGGAGAGCATTGTCTGTGAAACAAAAATCCAGACATTGGTATCTGGTACTTTGTTGCTGAACCTCATCAAACATGGATTCTGCAGATTTCCAACGATAGCCTTGCCATTGAAGGTTTAGATTGCAAAACGTACACTTATTCCACCAACAACCCCGAGAAAACTCAACGGGAAGAACAGGAATAAAAGGCGTAGTTGCAAAATTTACACGCATTTCCTGAAAATAGGGCGCATAATCAGGGATTGGCAAGTCATTGAGGTCTGCAATTCCAGAACAGTTGCTTTTGATCTGCCCTTTTGTCTTTCTACCGAGAATCTGCGGCGCTAGAGGTGCTGTTTTAGAAGGGGATTGCAGAAAATGACAGAGATGTTGCAAGGCCTCTTCCCCCTCTCCACTGATAACATAATCAATTTGAGAAAAACTGTTGAGAAGGGAAGTTCCAATTGTACCAACGCAGCCTGAACCTCCTATGACAATAGGAAGGTTTGGGTGTTGTGTTTTTATCCGTTTGGCGGCAGTGAGTGAAGAGAGTAACTGGTTAAAACAGATAGAAAAACCGATGAGATCGTACGAATAAAAATCTATTGTTGTCAGCCACTGGCCAAGACTTTTCTCAAGTAGTTGTCTTGTTTTGTTGAAATCGAGTTCAGTCAGTGCCGGTTCTTTTTTACAGCTTTGTATAAACAGTTTTTCTGCAAGATCCTGTTGTTCAGGAAAAAGCATGGGGCTGTACAATGCTTCGCCTGCCCAGCTGTTTTTAGCAAGATGATGATAGTTATTTCCTCCAAGGGTTGCCGCAACTGCAAGGTAAGGATGGAATAATGTTGTTTCTATTTGTGTGTAACGATCCAGATAGGCCTTAAGACTTGCCAGTTGAATGGATGGTCGATTGAATATCGTCCAGGGCATTGAAATCAAGCCCAACCGAAAAGTTTGATCCTTTTGTGTCGGCATTATTGCTTTATTATTTCAGTACCATCCGGTGGAGTGAAGTTGAAAAGCTTATTCATAAGATCGTCATCATTTGGATCAAGCGTATTTACTTTGAGATCACTGAAATTGAGGACAGTGAGCGTATCAAAATGGTCAAGAATCTCGATTCGACGAATGAGAGACTCATCGGTTACCCAGAGATGGATGGATGCAACTTGTGAGTGTTTGGCTTTAGGAATGATTTTGATGGTTTTTGTTTGTTCTGTCTTGTCGCCCTGTTGATCAGGAGGAAGAATAGTAAAGTCCTGCAATAAATTACCTGCTCCTGTGAAAAATGAATAGGTGAGGTCATGCTGTAGCGTTTTGGCAGGGGTAATGATCATCTGTGACAGGGAATCAAAATACATGGAAAAATTGATGCCATCACTAACCAGCACCTGTTTGTCAGGATCCGAATAGTTCCAGCGCATTTTTCCGGGAACATCCAGTCCCTTTCCCTCCTTCACGAAGAATGCCTGTCCCCGCCCTTTTCTAGGGCGTCCGGTCAGCTGTCCTTTGGTGGTTTGAACAAAATCAAAAGTGAGGGAGTGTATTGTGTCATAACGATCCTGCAATCTTGTGGCAGTAGCTTCCGGTGACTCTTCTGTGGCGATTGCAATTCCTGAAAAGAGAAGTGAAAACAGGAAGAAAGATATTATCGAAAATGAGTTTATGCGTAAAGTGTTCATGCAACAATGATCTCCATTGGGCGGGAAAAGATACGTTCAGCTACTTTCATAGCTGTTTCTGTTTTGTCTGAGGCAAAATAACGATGGCTTACTTGCTCCTGTTTTGATACCGTTTTCGGATTTTCTTTAAGATACTCTTTTACATATAAAGCAGTTTCAGTAGATGAATCAATAAGTTTCACCTTTTTGCCGATTCTACTCTGGATAAGTTTCTTTAAAAGAGGGTAGTGGGTACAGCCGAGTACGAGTGTGTCGATCTGTCTGTTTTTCAGGGGATGCAGATATCTTCTTAAAATCATTTTTGTTTCGCGTTTATTCAGCCAGCCTTCTTCCACAAGTGGTACGAGTAGGGGACATGCCTCCTGGTAGACTTTGAATCCTGGACGTTCTTCTGTTATTTGTGTGTGATATACGCGACTTTTGACAGTGGCTCTGGTGCCGATAATTCCTATTCGACCATTCCTGCTTGTTGCGATGGCTCGATTTGCGGCAGGTGTGATTACTTCTATAACAGGTACGTCAAAACGTTGCCTCAATGTATCCGTTGCAACTGATGATGCCGAGTTACATGCTATGATGATTAGTTCAGCCCCTTTATCCAAAAGAAATTCGGTGTTTCGGATGGAATAATTAATAATGGTTTTCGGACTTTTGGGGCCATAGGGCGTCCTTGCAATATCACCAAAATAGACAAGGGAATAATCGGGCAACAGTTTTTCTATGGCATGAGCCACAGTCATACCGCCAACACCGGAATCAAAAATACCAATCATTTCTATGTCAGATTTATTTTTTAGAGGTGTTTTGTGCAGTTATTTTCTTTTTCGCTCTCGATGCTTTCTTACGTGCAGCAATAGATTTCTTCAATGCATCAGGGATGCCACGTTTTTTACCCTCTTTTTTTCTTTTTTCTGTAATGGCCTTTGCGCAAAGCGGCTGTCTTAATGAGAAACCATATTTAACCTTATATTCACGTCTTGTCAGTCCATGGGTTTCAAGATGTTTAAAAGAAAGACTTTTAAACTCTTCACCACATTCAAGGCAAATAATTTTATTTTTTAATATGGATTTTTCAGGAGCAATGGCTGGTTTTGTATTTTCAGTGTTAGGGACTTCTTCTCCACTCTCCATTGCTTGTAAATTTTGTAAGGTTGAGAAAGTTTCCTTCAATGCATCAGTTAATTCTTCAATGGACATGCTTTTTGTGCTTCCCTGTGCCTGAACAATATCTGCGGCCATTTCAACCAGTGATTTCGTCATGACTTTCTCCTAAAAGGTTTAGTAAAAATACATTGAGATGGAATAAATATAACAAAGAATAGATTCGATAGTATATCGCGCCTTCCAAAAGTCAAGTGTGGATGCGTGTTTAATGGGTATGGATGGATTACAACCATGGTTTTAAATGAGCTGAATGGGGGAGTTGACAGAGCCAAAATGGAGCATTACAGTAGCATACGATTTTGTCACATTCATTGTCATGTATGCAAAGATGCATCTGAATTGTTGCGTGGGAATGATAAGAAAATATAGTTACTGTACAGTATAATTGGAATTATTATATATTGTTTCATGGAGTGAGAAATGCCTGTTTACGAATATGAATGTCCTGCATGTGAAAAAATTATTGAAATTCAGCAACGAATGACAGATGATCCTATCACGCAATGTCCGGAATGTGATGGACCTGTGAAAAAACTCATATCCAGAAGTTCTTTCCAGTTAAAAGGCGGTGGCTGGTATGCCGATGGGTATGCTTCTGCAAAGGCAAAGAGCGACACCAAGAAAGCAACCAGTTCTGCTCCGTCAGCACCTCCTTGTAAGAGTGGAGGAAGTTGTCCCGCTGCCGCCACAAGCTCCTAGGAGCTTGTCCGAGAATGCCCTTTTGCCCAAACTCTTCAGAATTGTTAAAAAAATAATGCTCGCAATATCACGCATATGGCTGTGCTTATTTTTCAAAAATTCTTCGATTTTGCCCAAAATGCCTATTCTCGGACAAGCTCCTAGGGAAGTAAATTGCACTCTTTAGGAGTGTATCCTCCCTGGCTTAGCCGGATATTGCCATGGCATCACCGTAGGAATAAAACCTATATCCCCTGGCGATGGCCACTTGGTAAGTGCTCATTAGTGATTCCCTGCCACAGAGTGCCGAGACAAGAAAGAGTAATGATGATTCGGGAAGGTGAAAGTTGGTGATAAGATTGTCAACCATTTTAAACTCGAAACCCGGCATAATGTAGAGTCCGCACCAGTCATTACCCGGAATCACATTGCCACTGTTATCAGTCATAAATTCGATGGCTCGTACAGTGGTCGTCCCCACGGCCCATATTTTTCCTCCTGCCTTTCTTGTACTGTTCATTATTTCAGCACTCGCACTGGAAACAGACACATATTCCCGATGGATTGTATGTTCCCGGATATCTTCACAGCGAACAGGTGCAAAAGTTCCATGTCCAACATGAAGAGTTATTTGAGTGCTATTCACTCCTTTTTCGTGAATCTTTTGTAA
This sequence comes from uncultured Desulfocapsa sp., assembly GCA_947311475.1. Classification (GTDB taxonomy): domain Bacteria; phylum Desulfobacterota; class Desulfobulbia; order Desulfobulbales; family Desulfocapsaceae; genus Desulfocapsa. The sequence continues at coordinate 892 of CAMZLK010000100.1, read as the reverse complement.
GAGGTCGTTTGAAAAATGAAGGCCTGCTGTTGGTGCCGCCACAGCACCTGGTTTTTTTGCATATACTGTCTGATAGCGTTCCCTGTCTTCTTCTGTGCTGCCCTCCACTCTGCTGATATAGGGTGGCAGTGGGACTTGACCATATTTTTCCAGGATGGCAGGCAGATCCTTTTCAAGGGAATAGTTCAGCTTGATCTGAACCTTGCCACCATCCTGCAGTTCCAGAACTTCGGCTTCCAGTTCCGGCCCAAGGTATAGCGTTGTACCGGGTTTAGGACGTTTGGAACTTTTAATCAGTGCGGTGACCACTGCCTGTTTTTTTTGGGGATCAATTGCTCTTTCCACGGGATAGGAAAGCAGGAACACTTCCACTTTTCCACCACTTTCCTTTTTTCCAAACAGGCGTGCCGGGAAAACTTTTGTATTGTTTACTACGAGGAGATCGCCGGGATTTAGCAAATCAATAATGTTGTGAAAGTTGCCATGTTCCCGTTTTCCTGTTGTCTTGTTCAGGATAAGGAGACGGGAATTCACCCTGGCATCAGCAGGATGTTGTGCGATGTTTTCTGGGGGAAGTGTATAGTTGTAAGACTGAAGGGCGAATTCCTGTTGCATGGGCCTTTGATTTTACGGTATAGAATGAGTTAAATATGATGGATTCGTAAAAACTCTTCATCTTCTTCGTTGCTGCAAAATTCAAATAATTTCAACGTACTCTAGGAGGCTGTCCGAGAATGCCCTTTTGCCCAAACTCTTCAGAATTGTTAAAAAATAATGCTCGCAATATCACACATATGGCTGTGCTTATTTTTCAAAAATTCTTCGATTTTGACCAAAATGCCTATTCTCGGACAGCCTCCTAGAGTACGTTGAAATTATTTGAATTTTGCAG
>CAMZLK010000099.1 GCA_947311475.1 uncultured Desulfocapsa sp. | reverse complement strand
TAGCGCACTTCAACATTCAAAAGAAATACTTGAAAGCAACATTGAGAACGAAGATGGGCCAAAGAAAAAGAAAAATGCCCAAATTGCGCTAGATGCTCTACTTTTTGGTTTAGAAGAATACATCTATCAGGATATGGCAGAAGCTGTATAGAAAATTAAATTGCCAGAAAACAGGTCAAAACTTCTGGGACGGGGTACTAGTTGCTTATGCTAATCATTTGGGTTTGAAACACTTTTGATTTTCTTGTTTTTTTATTGCAGCTTTTCAGGAGTAAGGCACTAATGATAATGACTAAAAAATTCTGCATAGCAAGCTCCATGGATGGAATGAATGAGCTTAGACTGCAAATGGAATATATAGCCTCAGCCTGGAGCTTATCAAAAAGGCAACTGTTTGAGATTGATCTGGTTTTGGAAGAACTCTGCATGAACTTTATTGAACATACGGAAAGTGTTGAAAGTGACAACATTGAAATTGAACTCGCCCTTGAAAATTCCACTGTATACATAACAATCCTGGATAAAGGCCCGGAATTTGATCCTACAAAAGTGGCCGCTCCTGATGTTTGTCTGCCACAGCATCAACGCAAAGCCGGTGGTCTTGGATTGTATCTGGTAAAACATTATATAGACAAGATATCATACAAAAGATTCCACGATACCAACATATTATCAATTGTAAAAAAAACAGAATAGCCGAATGGAGAAAATAATGTTTATTTCTGCTTCTCATAAAAACGATTTAATGATTGTCACCGTTGAAGGAAGGTTGGATTCACTGACTTCAAGTGAGCTCGAGACCTGGGTAGATAAAAACCTCGTCTCTCCTGAACATGATGTTGTTATGGACTTTTCCCGTCTGGATTACATCTCCAGTGCCGGACTGAGGGTTATGCTTAACATATCAAAATTAATTAATAAATCTTCACACAAGTTTTCCATGTGCTGTGTTCAGGACCATGTGCGAGAGGTTTTTGAAATCTCCGGTTTTGATTCCTTTATTCCCATACACACTTCTGTGGGAGATTCCATTGAATGAGACCATTTTTGATGGATTTGCAGGTAAGCACGTAGAAGATGAAGCATTTTTGCAAATCCATCAATAAAAATGCAGAACGCTTCATTCCATTTAAATAACACTTATCAGAACTGTCTATTTATGCCAAACATACAGGAGATATCCTTTGTCAGCAGATCCTTGGCAGAGGTTCCCCGGACAGAGGTTCCACCAGCCGTCTCCCGCCGGACTCTGTGGTCAGCACCACCCGACCGGCATGTTTTTCTGAAACCCTGCCTATTATTGCACTATCCCTGCCTTCCGGAATAGAGCGCATTTTGTGAAGGATCTCTCGGGAATGCTCAGGGGCTGCAAGCACCATACACTTTCCTTCGTTGGCAAGATAAAGAGGGTCAAGCCCCATCAGCTCACAGGCTGCACGGACTTCATTCTGCATGGGGATTGCTTGTTCATCAATCTCCATACACAGGTTCGTTGTTTTGGCAATTTCGCTGAGTGTTGTCCCAAGCCCTCCCCTGGTTGGATCCCGCATTGTATGAATGGCTCCCGGAAAATCCTTTATAATTGCCTGGGCAAGGAAATGGAGCGGCCTGGTATCGCTGAGCAGGTTTCCGTCTACCCGTAAACCCTCTCTGCTTGTCAGGATGGTGATTCCGTGATCTGCAAGTGTTCCTGAAAGGAGAATTATATCACCGATGCGAGCCTGTTTGGCTGTCACATTAACGTCTTTTTCCACCATTCCGATACCTGATGTGTTGATAAAAATCTTGTCAGCCTTCCCCCTGGGAACTACTTTTGTATCGCCTGTCACAATAGGTACTCCCGCATAGTCGCAGGCATTGGCAATGCTTTTAATGATCTCTTCCAATTCATCAACAGCATATCCTTCTTCGAGTATAAGTCCCAGACTCAGACAAATCGGCACGGCTCCCCGCATGGCCAGATCATTAATGGTACCGTTCACTGCCAGCTCACCAATATTACCACCTGGAAAAAAAACGGGATCCACCACATAACTATCCGTGGAAAAAGCGAGCTGCCCCTCTTTAGAAGGCAATACAGCAGCGTCTTCCAGCTGGCTTAGGACAGGGTCTTTTAGATACTTGAGAAAGAGAGAAGCAATCAGATTTTGACTGGCCAATCCACCACTCCCATGATCAAGTAAAATAGATTTTTCCATATCTGTTTTGCTCCTTTTGTATTGAGTATAAATGTTATGGTTTATTGGGAAACAAGCGAATACTTCTAAGGGAGGAAAGACGCTTTTTTTTTTGCGCTGCGAATTGATAACAATTTTCAGCATAATCTCCAAACACTGATTTGCATGAGCTTAAGTAAATGAAAATTGTGAATCAGTTCAGAAAACCATATTTATACCAGGCAGCACAAGTTCCTTCGCTGGAAACCATACAGGGGCCGACGGGCGTGCCTGGGGTACAACGATTCCCAAAAATGGGACAATCCGGCGGCTGGCTGATTCCTTTCAGGATATCCCCACAGCGACAGCCCCTGGGTTCACAGGATGGGGCAATTTGTATATTCAGCCTCTTTGTTATATCAAAACTACTGTACTTTTCGCGAAGAGTCAGGCCACTCAGTTCTATGGAACCGAGGCCGCGCCATTCACTGTCCACTGGAGTAAAAACCGTATCCACAATTGTTCTGGCCTTCACATTACCCTTTGCTGTTACAACCCTGCCATAACAGTTTTCCACAAGGGCTTTACCTTCCTGCACCTGCTTAACAAGCGCTATAATAGACAACAGTATATCCGTTGGTTCAAATCCTGCAACCACACAGGCAATGCCATAATCTTCCACCAGAAAACGATAACTCTCAGACCCGCTGATAATGGAAACATGCCCCGGACAGAGCAAACCGTCCACCTGAAGTTCCGGATCCTGCATCAGCGCCTTGAGAGGTGGCGGCATGACCTTATTAGCCGGAAAAATACAAAAATTGTCAATTTTTCTTCTAACAGCCTCAAGGATGGTGGCGGCAATGGTCGGGGTGGTAGTTTCAAAACCAACACTGAGAAAGACCACGAGCTTATCGGGTTTTTGCTCAGCGAGATTAAGAGCATCCACTGGTGAGTAAACAATGTTCACATCAGCACCTGCTGCTCTGGCTTGAATAAGAGAATCGCCAGTTCCAGGTACCCTGATCATGTCACCAAACGTGGTTATAATAACCTCGGGACGTGTGGCAAGTTCAACAAACGCATCAATCACACCGGAAGGAGTAACACACACCGGACAACCGGGGCCTGAAATAAGCTGAACATGTTTGGGCAGCATTTGCCGTATTCCATGTTTAAAGATGGACATGGTATGAGTACCGCAGACCTCCATGATCCGAACAGGACGACTGGAAAGATTGTGCAGTTTTTCTGTCAGACTGCGGACAAAGTCCCGGCCCCGGTATTCATCGACATATCTCATACCATGTTCCCGTCTGCAGAATCTTCCATGCCCTCAGCAAGCTCACGCAACAGTTGCAGGTTGATTTCAGCATTCTCTGCATCCAGGCAGTTCACGGCAAATCCTGCATGGATGATTAAATAATCACCTATCTCCGGCATCCTGTCCACCAGATCCAGACGGATTTCTTTTTGTATTCCATCAGTTTCCACCGTTGCAAGCGGAGGATTCAGCATATCATCGCTATCGACTTTAATTGCTACAACCCGCATGGGTATGGCAAGACACATAATTTTCCCCTTCTAAAGAGTATGATTCAATCCCATTACCAACGAGCAGCTATGAAAGCCTGCCCAAGAGAAATTCCACCATCGTTAACCGGCACCTGCTCACCAGTGTACACATTAAAACCATCTTCTTCGAGTCTTTCGCAAAGAAATTCCAGCAGCATTCGGTTTTGAAAACAACCACCACCCAGCAAAATATTCCGGGTGGGATATTCTCCTGCAAAGAGCTGTAATACTATTTTATGGGTGGCTCGAACCAGCCAGAGATGAAAGCACAAGGCCATAACAATGACAGGAGTTCCATTTTTCAGATCAGCCAGTAACCAGTTTAATAACGGTTTCAAATCCAACAGCCATTGCCCATTGGCCCATATGATGGTTCCGGTATAGCAGTCACCACAAGCCGACATAGGTTCTTCGCCTTCATATGCTTTCCAGGCAAGTGTTTCGAGTTCCATGGCAGCCTGTCCCTCAAAACTACTCTCCTGCCGGATGCCAAGTAGTGACGAAACTGCATCAAAAAGGCGCCCCACACTTGAAGTGATTGGACTATTTATTTTCTTTTCCATAATGAGGGAAATGCCAAGCCGCAACTCATTTGGTATTTCCTGGAGAGTTTGAGGTATTGCACTCAATTTTGAGACATCAAAACCACCGGCTGCAAGAAATGCAAGCCCCATTCGCCAGATCTCATTTGAAGCACGGTCTCCACCTGGCAACATGAGGGGAGCAAGGTGTCCCACCCGCTGGTATTGCTTTCCATATACATGGATGATTTCTCCACCCCAAACCGTGGTATCATCACCGAGGCCAGTACCGTCATAGATCACAGCCAGTCCTTCCGACAGATCATGCTCAGCCATGATTGCAGCTGCATGGGCATGGTGGTGCTGAACCTTAAGACAAGGTAAGGATGACGACGCCGCATATCGGCTGCTGAGATAATCCGGATGCAGGTCACAGACCACCCGTTCGGGGGAAACTTCAAAAATAGATTTCATGTATTCCACCGAGCCAACAAAAAAATCTACATTATCGGGGCCCTTGAGGTCGCCGATATGCTGGCTGAGAAAGAGCTGTCCATTATGGGACAGGCAGAAGGTATTTTTTTGTTCAGCCCCGCAGGCTAGTACGGATTTGTTGAGACCTGTCACAGGCACAGGCACAGGAACGGGAACGGGTGCATAGCCCCGCGAACGGCGAATCATCTGGATTCGTCCACGGACAACACGGACAACGGAATCATCAACTCTGGTTACAATATCCCTATTATGAAGCAGGAAGTAATCCGCAATATCAGCGAGTTTATGCAGGGCTTCACTGTTATCGGTACAGATGGGTTCGCCACTGAGGTTCCCCGACGTCATAACCAGCATTTCAGGACATCCCTCCATGGCAAAGAGTAAATGGTGCAATGGGGTATAAGCCAGCATTATGCCGATTTCACGGATTCGGGGAGAAAGTCTGTCGCTCAAACAGGAATCTTTCTTTAACACAAGCACGATGGGCCGCTCTGTGGATTGGAGTAGCTCACGTTCCTTATCAGTTAACAGACAGACATTCTCGGCAGTTGCAAGATCAGCTACCATAATGGCCAGGGGTTTTGCATAACGCTGTTTTTTTTCACGCAGTCGCTGTATGGCTTTATCTGAATCTGCATCCACAGCCAGATGGAATCCGCCGAGCCCCTTAATTGCGACAATGGCTCCTTTTTGTAATGCCCTGGCACAATTTTTTAAGCATTCTTCATTTTCAACACTTATCTGCCCTCCATTATTGGTATGCCAACTGAGCGCAGGCCCGCACACCGGACATGCATTTGGCTGGGCATGGAATCTGCGGTTGGAAGGATTGTGGTATTCTTCACGACATGAGGAACACATGGGGAATACTTCCATGGATGTTTTTGCCCGGTCATAGGGGATTTCCCTGATAATGGTCATTCTTGGGCCACAGTTGGTACAGTTGGTGAAAGGATAATGAAATCTACGGTTTCCGGGAGACAAAATATCCTGGATGCAATCTTCACAGCTTGCAATATCAGGTGAAATCAAGGTGGATTTGACTTCGCTGTCACTGCTGAGAACAATGCTAAAATCATCGGTGTCTTGTGCTTTCTGAGCTGATGCAAACTGAATCTGAGATATGCGTGCCAAAGGTGGAGGGTCAGTTTGAAGCGTGTTTAAAAATATCTCGGTATCAGCAACGGATCCGAATATGTGGATTTTTACTCCCTGCCCGGTATTGGCGACGCTACCGGTCAGACCAAGTTTCCTGGCAAGCTTGTAGACAAAAGGTCTAAAGCCGACCCCCTGAACAATACCCATAACATTTATGTTCAAATGTCTGGTTTCAGAAGCGGTGACCGGTGTCTGAAATCGATTTGTGGAGAGATTTTTCATCAAAGAAACAACGATTCCGGTTTATGATTACAAGATGCAGGGATTTTCGAAACATGAAATATGTCTGTGATCCTTCCGGATTCTGAGACCATGGTATTTATGCCTATCACGCCCCAGCCAAAACCGCAGATATGCAAACATGGATTCTCTGACATTATAGTATCGTATATCCATCTCATGGAATACAACAAAACATAACGAGATAAAAAGCGCAACAAAATGTGGACACCCCACACAAAATATGTGCAACCATTGTGCACCACTTGTGCACAAATCCATACAACAATTTATTGACATTCAATTATAACCATATTATTGGAAGTGGATTGATTCAAGATCTATTTTGGCTCACCAAAACCACCAAAGGAACACTATGCACAATTCGCACAACCAGCAGCCCCACGCAGTGTCTGTTTTTGGATGCGGCAATATACTTATCGGAGACGACGGTTTTGGGCCAGCCGTTATTGAAAAAATACAATCCGACTGGACAACTCCTGACACCGTTCTAATAGAGGATGTGGGAACTGGAATCAGAGAATATCTTTTTGATTTCCTGCTTGCCCCCAATCTTGCACCAAAAACATTGATCATTCTTGATGCTGTTGATTTTAAAGATCGTACGCCGGGTGAAGTCTTCACCATAACCCCCGGAACTATCCCAGCAAAAAAAATCCACGACTTTTCTCTACACCAATTCCCCACAGTTAATTTACTCCAGGAGATCGCCGAGCATACCGGCGCCACTGTCCATATAATTGCTGCCCAGGTTGAACATATTCCAGATGAAATAGCACCCGGGCTCACCCCGTCAATGCAAAATGCCGTTAAGGAGGCAAGTGAAAAAGTGAAAGAGATGCTATCAACTATCTGCCCAAAAACTTTGGAGGTGACGCAGCCATGATTTATGAGTTTAAGGTGAAGGAACTTGCGGAGGAGTTTGGTGTCCACCGTAACACTATCCGCAACTGGATAAACAGTGGTTCGGTCAAGGCTGAACCAGGCCCTGGTCGGCAATATATTATGAAATGGGAGGACTACCGTGCGCTCTGTGATAAGTTTGGACGTACACCTCGAGTTATCCCCGGTAACAATATAGGTATGCCCATGGCACAGGAAGAAGTGGTTGAACCTGCTATTCCGCCCATTGTACTAGGCAATAAAGAAAACACCCTCTACGATGATCCATCATGGGCAGATGCCTGTCTTACTTGTGGTACCTGCGCTTCAGCCTGCCCCATCTCAGGTATAGACGGATTGGATCCCCGCAAAATAGTACGCATGGCTTTTTTAGGTATGGAGGACGAATTGATTGACTCCAACTGGATCTGGAAATGTACCATGTGCTCCAAATGTGAAGAAGCCTGTCCCATGGATATAGAAATTGTTCAGCTTATGCGGCGCATCCGTTCTCGTCGTGACAGAGACAAGGTTCCAGGCCCCATTCACAAAGGCGTGGCCATGTGTCTTGAACGGGGAAACAATCTCGGTATTCCAAAAGATGATTTTCTTTTCCTTCTTGAAGATATTGGTGATGAACTTGCTGAAGAAAGCTGTCCCGGGTTTGTGACACCAATAGACAAACAGGGTGCAAGGATACTTGTGACAATCAATTCAAAAGAGCCTTTTGGTGAGCCAGAAGACATGAAATGGTGGTGGAAAATATTTTATGCTGCAGGTGAATCATGGACGATTTCCTCTGAAAATTGGGAAGGAGTCAACTGGGGATTGTTTTCCGGTGATGACAAGGCCATGAAGACCATTGTCGGACGTATTGTTGACAATCTGAGAAGGCTGAACTGTACCGCCCTACTCTTGCCCGAGTGAGGCCACGCATACTACGCAACCCGGTCCGGGTTGGTAAAATGGTTTCCCGAAGTTCTTAAAGAATTTAAAATTTATTCCGTTTTTGACTTACTACTCGAATATATAGAAAATGATAAAATTTCACTTGATCCTCAAGTGCATAAAGCATTAACAACTTACCACGACCCTTGCAATTATGGCAGAAAATCACTCAAGGCATTTGGCCATGGTTATTTTGAAGAAGGAAGGACAATCACTCGTGCCTGTTGCTCTGAATTTGTTGACATGGTTCCCAAAGGCAACAGTAATTACTGCTGTGGTGCGGGAGGTGGTGCCTGGGCGCTGCCCTATGCAGCCGAACGTGTCTATTATGGCAGAACAAAAGCACGCCAAATTGAGGAGACCAAAGCAAAACTTGTCATCGCCCCTTGCCACAACTGCAGGGATCAACTGATGAAATCACTGAATCATGAATATGATCTCGGTATAGAGGTAAAGTACCTGTGGGAACTGGTATCAGATTCTCTGATTCTGCCTGCCCCTCCTGAACAGTCTGAAAACAAAAACATCAATGAGGAGACCGCTTAAATGCAGAAAAACAAATTAGTTGGTTCGGTGCTGGTGGTCGGTGGCGGTATAACAGGAATGCAATCCGCCCTCGATCTCGCAAATGCAGGCTACTATGTATATCTGGTGGAACGTTCAGGAGCCATTGGAGGTGCCATGGCTCAACTGGACAAGACCTTTCCCACCAACGACTGCTCGATGTGAATAATTGCGCCAAAACTGGTGGAGTGCGGTCGGCACTTGAATATAGAGTTGATGACGCTGAGCGAGGTAATGGAAATTACCGGCGAGGTTGGAAATTTTAAAATAAAGATCAAGGAGCATCCCCGTTACGTTGACATGGACAAATGTATTGCCTGTGGAGAATGTGCGACAAAATGTCCAAAAAAAGTTACTGACAGCTACAACGCAGGAACGGGAAAACGCAAAGCAATTTACGTAAAATACCCACAGGCAGTCCCATTAAAGTACCAGATTGATGCAGAAAACTGTATCTGGCTAAAAAAACCTGGTAGGTGTGGGGCTTGTGCTAAAGTCTGCCCAGCAGATGCCATAGATTTTGATGCCGTGGAAAAAATCCATGAGATTGATGCGGGCTCAGTCATCCTGTCTCCCGGTACGGGGACCTTTGATCCTTCGGATACCGGAGTTTACGGTTACGGCGAATATCCCAATGTGATAACAGCCATGCAACTGGAACGATATCTTTCTGCTTCCGGCCCAACCGAGGGACATTTGGTTCGTCCATCAGACGGAAAACCTGTTCGTAAAGTTGCATTTCTGCAATGTGTGGGAAGTAGAGACAAGAATCTCTGCGGCAATGAGTACTGTTCATCTGTTTGCTGTATGTATGCTATTAAAGAGGCGGTCATTGCCAAGGATCATGATCCAGGTCTTGAAGCGTCTATTTTTTATATGGACATGCGCACCCATGGCAAAGAGTTTGATGAGTATTATCAGCGGGCAAGAAATGAATCGGACGTTCGATTTATTCGCTGTCGTGTCAACGGTGTTGAACCTGAGGGCAAAGATGGTGATCTTCGTCTTCATTATGTCAATGAACAAGGGCAACAAATCGAGGATTATTTTGATCTGGTTGTTCTTTCTGTAGGACTGGAAACGACAAAGCAGGCTATGGAACTGGCAAAGCGTTCCGGAATTCGACTCACCTCCAATAATTTTGCTGCCGTTTCCGACTTTGCTCCAGTTTCAACATCCAAGGAGGGTGTCTTTACCTGCGGTGCCTTTTCGGGTCCCAAGGATATTCCTCAATCAGTTGTGGAGGGCTCCGCTGCAGCAGCCGCTGCGGCAAAGGTTCTTGCCCCTTCACGTCACCAACTTGCCCGCAAAAAGACTTTTCCTGAAGAACGTGACATTCTGGCAGAAGACCTGCGTATTGGAGTCTTTGTCTGTCACTGCGGTTCAAACATTGCGGGATATGTGGATGTAGAAGCAGTTGCTGATTACTCGGCCACTTTACCCGGTGTCGTCCATGTGGAGCGGAATCTTTTTACATGCTCCCAGGACACCCAGGATCTGATGATTAAAATCATACAGGAAAACAGGCTTAACAGGGTTGTGGTAGCAGCCTGTACACCACGAACCCATGAACAACTCTTCCATGAGACAATCAGAGCCGCGGGTCTGAATGAATATCTTTTTGAAATGGCTAATATCCGCAACCAGAACTCCTGGGTTCATACCGGTGACAAAACTGCTGCAACACAAAAAGCCAGTGATCTTACAAGAATGGCTGTGGCCAAAGTCACCTGGCAGGGTCCACTGGAGAATGTAGTGGTACCTATCACTCGCAGGGCTCTTGTCATTGGTGGAGGTATTTCCGGGATGGCTGCGGCACTAAATCTTGCCAACCAGGGCTTCCCTGTTGATCTTATAGAAAAAAGTAAAGTACTTGGCGGCAACGGCCTGCATCTGCATAACACCTGGTCTGGCGAGAATATCCCGCTCAGGGCAGCCAGAATGGTGGATCAGATCATGTGGCATGATTTGATCACAGTCCATAAGGACACGCTAGTTACAGCAGCCGAAGGATATGTCGGTAATTTCAAATCCACAATAAAAAGTGGTAATGGTAGCGAACAAAACATTGATCATGGCGTAACTGTTATTACCACAGGTGCCAACAGGTTGATGCCTGACGAATATGGTTATCGCCAGCATAAAAATGTCGTTTCCGCCCTTGAATTTGACAAACTATATGAAATAAAAGACAAACATGTCAGAAAGGGTAAATCCTTCGTTTTCATCCAGTGCGTTGGATCACGTGATTCAAATCACAATTACTGCTCAAAGGTCTGCTGTACCCATTCGGTACAGGCTGCCATTGAACTGAAAGAAGAAGACTCTTCACGCAGGATCTATATTCTTTATCGTGATATGCGAACATACGGCCAACGGGAAACGTTGTACAAAAAGGCAAGAGAACTTGGAGTGGTCTTCATCAACTATGAGCTTCATGGCAAACCGAAGGTCACTAAAGTTGACGACATCCTTGATGTTGAAGTCTGGGATCATGTACTCCACAGGCCGCTTTTGATTCATGCGGATATGGTAATTCTGGCAACAGCCATTATTCCACCAGCGGGTGTTAAACAGCTGGCTCAACTGTATAAAGTACCGCTCGATGGGCAAGGTTTTTTCCAAGAGGCTCACGCCAAGTTACGGCCCGTTGATTTTGCAACAGACGGGCTCTTTGTTGCGGGTATGGCGCACTTTCCAAAACCTGTTGAAGAATCCATTGCCCAAGCACTTGCTGCTTCCGCAAGAGCCGCCACCCTCTTGTCCCGTGACGAGATGACACTCGACGGCATCAAAGCAGAAGTTGATCCTGAATGCTGTGACGGCTGTGCCCTTTGCGTGGATGTCTGTCCCTACCATGCCATCACCCTAATGGAAAGAACAGGTGATGATGGACAAAATCACAAACTGATAAGTATCAACAAAGCCCACTGTAAGGGCTGCGGACTTTGTCAGGGTACCTGCCCTAAACGGGGAGTTTCAGTGGCCGGCTTCAGTCTCAAACAACTAGAGAGTCAGGTTGAAGCAGCACTTGCTGTGTGATTGAGCATGATTTCTAAAAATATGGAGAAACTATAATGAGTTTTGAACCGAAGATAATTGCTTTTTGCTGTAACTGGTGTTCCTACGCCGCTGCAGATCTGGCCGGAACATCCAGAATGCAATATCCACCGAATGTCCGGCTTGTACGGGTTATGTGCACTGGTATGGTGCATCCTGAACTGGTCTTGAATGCATTTAATCAGGGAGCTGACGGAATCATGATTCTTGGCTGACACCTTGGTGAATGTCATTACCTGGATGGTAATCACAAAGCAATGTCCCGGGTGGACATGATACATGAGTTAATGGATGATTTTGGCTTTGACAGGGATAGACTGATGTTGTCCTGGTGTTCCTCTGCTGAGCCGGACAAATTTGTTGAAGCTGTCACCAAAATGACAACCCTGGCCAGAAATCTGGGGCCTCTTTTTGAAAAATCTGATGCCCCGCAAGAGGCGTAGGAGGGAGTTATGGGAGTTAGCGTAGCAGAAGAATGGCTTCATTCCTGTTCAGGTTGTGAAATAGCAATTCTTAATATTGGTGAATCCTTAATTGATATTTTAGGTTTGATTGATTTCGTTCATATACCTGTTCTCATGGATCATAAATATTATGGTCAGCTGGGAGACGGGAAAGATCTTGAAATTCCTGAAGCTGTAGTTGGTATAGTTTCCGGCAGCGTTGCCAACGAAGAGCACCTTGAAGTTCTGGAAGTCATGCGGAAACAATGTAAGGTACTGATTGCCCTTGGTACCTGTGCCACCCATGGCGGCCTCCCTGCTCTTATGAACAGCAGTGGTCTTGGAGAAGGAATTAGAGATACTTACTCAACTTCGACAACAGAAGACTGCCAAGTGCCAACAGATATTGTACCCAAACCACTTGATCGAGTCTATGCACTGGACGAAAAGGTAAAAATTGACATTATCTTACCCGGTTGTCCGCCAAACCCAAAACTGATTGCAGAGGTGATTACAGCACTTGTTGAAGGGCGTGACCCCGTACTTCCTGGAAAATCAGTCTGTGACACTTGCCCGACTAAGCGTGAAGGCAAGGGTGATGTAAAAGAAGTTAGACGTTTCCTGCAAAACGCCAAGTTTGACTCAGACAAGCCCATTTCTGATATGCGCTGCCTGCTTGAACAGGGACTTATGTGTATGGGCCCTGTCACCGCTGCTGGCTGTGCCAGACGAGGGACACCATCCTGCATCAGTGCAAGGGTTCCCTGTAGAGGATGTTTTGGGCCGGTTCTAAAAGACGGAAACCAGATGCTTGATATGATGAATGCTCTTGCCAGCAATGGAATTGATTTTAAATCAGTTGTTGACCGGCGCTCTTTATTACGATTTTCCGGTGCGCATGGTCTGTTAAGACCGCTCCCTGCCCGGAAAGTGACGGAGGAATAAACATAATGGGTAAAGTTATAAATATACAACCGGTCACCAGGATTGAAGGGCATGCCAAAATTGCCATTCATCTTGATGATGATGGCAACGTAAGCGACGCCTTCCTTCACATCATGTCCCTCAGGGGCTTTGAAAAGTTTATTGAAGGACGCTCAGCAGAAGAGGTTCCGCGCATTGTAAACCGAATCTGTGGAATCTGTCCCTGGATGCATCATCTCTCCTCTAATAAGGCCGTTGATGAATGTTTCGGAGTAACACCGACTCCTACCGGCCATAAACTGCGTGAATTGTGCCAGACCATGGCTCACATCAATGACAAAATCCTTCACTTTTTCTTTCTTGCGGCTCCCGATTTTGTACTCGGCCCAGACAGTGATTTTGCCGTTCGAAATGTCATTGGAATTGTAAAAGAAGCACCAGAGCTTGCAACCCAGGTCGTCAAAATGAGACAACTTGGTCAGATGATGCTTGAGCGCTTTGCAGGTAAGGCTATCCACCCGATAGCTGGTGTTGTAGGCGGCTTTGCCAAACCCATGGATGAAGAAGAGCGTAAGGGACTTCTGGAAGACACCAGAACACTGCTGGACTTTGCCTTATTTGCCATGGATTTTGCAAAGACTAATGTTTTTTCCAAGTATGAAGAGACCATTGCCAGCCTCGGAACAATCACCACCGGTTTTCTTGGAACAGTTGATGATACTGGGGCATTGCAACTCTACGATGGCCACCTGCGACTAATGAAAGCCGATGGCTCCATGACAGAATTCCCAGTGAATCAGTATGATCAATATCTATCTGAACATGTTGAATCCTGGACCTATGGAAAGCTCCCTTATGCCAAATGCTGGGATGAAGGCTTTTCTATGGATCTGGATAACCCAAAAGGCATCTACCGCGCCAATACTCTTGCTCGCATTAATGTCTCCGACGGGATAGGCACCCCACATGCCCATGGAGAATTTGAGGAGTTCCGGGAGAAATTCGGTCGTCCTGCCCAGGGTACACTACTCTATCACTGGGCACGTCTGATTGAGCTTATCTATTCTTGTGAGCGCACCATTGAACTCCTTGAACAGGATGATATTACAGATACCAATATCAGAGCCAAAGTGGAACCAAAAGCAGGTCGGGGTATTGGTCATGTGGAAGCTCCCAGAGGAACTCTTATCCACGACTATACCACTGACGAAAACGGTTTAATCGTCAAAGCCAATATGATTGTTGGTACCACGCATAATATCGCCCCCATGAATATGAGTGTCAAACAAGCTGCCACCACGCTCATAAAGGATGGTATCTATGATGAAGGACTGCTGAACAAGGTCGAAATGGCGGTGCGCGCTTATGACCCCTGAATGTCCTGCGCCACACACCGCCTGGATGGCGGCATGCCCCTGACCGTGACCCTGCTGGACAGTTCCGGTAATACCGTAAGTACACTAAGTAACAAGTAGAGGTTCATATCATGACAACTTTAGAAAAAAAGAAACGAAGACAGGTAAGGGCTGAAAACCCTAGCGGTGCCTGTGGATATATCGGGCATCTTACTGCCGATGAATTAAAAGCCAGAGCCGTTGGAGCTGATGTGGATGGTACCTGTCCACTTTGCGGACTTGTTCACCTGTCCATGGACGAGATTAAAGAACTGGAACAGCACAAAATTCTAGACTCTGACAGATTTGGTGTAATCAGTGAAGAGGCAGAAGCAAAAGAAGCATAACTGATTTCACCATATTGATTATTCTGCAGGTTGTCCTGTTTTTTCCTGAATTTCCCCTCCTCCTTCACAGGTTTTCAGGTAGGACATCTGCAGAATATTACATCATAACGCTGAAATAATCTAACGCAGGTAAACTACTAGGACTGCCTGTTACCCACATCTTGCAAAGGAAGGTCTACATATACTTAACTAACTGTTTTTACGATATCTGAAAATTGAACATCTCGCAAAAGTGATATTTAAGTATATGTAGACCTTCCTTTGCAAGATGTGGGTAACAGGCAGTCCTAGTAGTTTACCTGCGTTAGATTATTT